>JAQGHS010000878.1 GCA_028291605.1 Planctomycetaceae bacterium
ATTGAATGGATTTCATAAAGCGGCCATCCTGCTCGCACTGCAGCAAACTCGACCCGAATACAAAGTGAAACAACTGAAGTTCAAGTTGCAGACGAACCTGAAAAAACGTGACTTGACGTGAGCGGCACGGCGCTAGCCGCCGGTTTCTCCAGAGTCGATTCGAAATACAACACCGGTGGCTAGCGCCATGCCGCTCACCGGAACAACGAATATCACTGCTCGAATGGATTGAGCAACCTAGAAGAATTTTTGGAGTGAAAAGGAAGAAACCTTGACTGAAGAAATGCCGCAACCGACTGGTGATGACGAAGCCCTGGATAACCTGCCAGTGAACCCGGTTGCCGCCGCCGCCTCTTCGGAATATGACGCCAGCCAGATCCGTGCCTTGAAGGGCATCGAAGGTATTCGTACGCGTCCCGCCATGTACATCGGCGATACGACCCCCCGCGGTCTGCATCACCTGGTTTACGAAGTCGTGGACAATTCTGTCGACGAAGCAGTCAACGGCTTTGCGACGAGCATTTTTGTCCGGTTGCATGCTGACGGAAGTGTCTCATGCTCAGATGATGGCCGTGGTATTCCGATCGGTGTCATGGCTGACGACCCAGAGGGTCGTTCCGCACTGGAAGTCGTGCTCACCGAGATCCACGCCGGTGGTAAGTTCGACCGCGATAGCGGATATAAGACCGGAACCGGCGGTCTGCACGGTGTCGGTATTACGGCGGTGAATGCGTTGTCGGAATGGCTGGAAGCAGAAGTCCGCCGCGAAGGTCAGCTCTGGACAATGGGGTTTGCCCGTGGAGTCATGACGGAAGGACTCAAGAAGGTTGGCAAGTCGGAACGGACCGGGACGAAGATCACGTTCCTCGCTGATGCGACCATCTTTCCGGACATTAAGTTCCAGTACGAAACGCTGCAAAAGCGACTCCAGGAACTGGCGTTTCTGACCAAGGGATTGAAGATCCACATTGAAGATGAACGCACTGGTCAGAAGGACGAATACTGCTATCAGAACGGCCTGATCGATTTCGTCACTTACCTGAACCGCACCGAGACGGCCCTGTTTCCGCAAGTCGTCTCGATGAGTGGTATCAAGGACAAGGTCGAGGTTAATGCGGCCCTGCAATATAACGCGGATTACAACGAGACCATCCGCACTTACGCCAATAACATTAATACGGCGGAAGGTGGAACGCATCTCTCTGGATTCCGTTCTGCCATTACCCGCTGTGTCAATTCTTATGGCAAGAACTCGGGGATTTATAAGGAACTCACACCGACTGGCGAAGACTATCGCGAAGGTCTGACTGCGGTCATTTCAGTCCGTGTTCCCGATCCGCAGTTCGAGGGTCAAACGAAGACGAAGCTCGGTAATAGCGAAGTCGAAGGGATCGTGAACTCGATCGTTCACGAAACTCTCACCAAGTTCTTCGAAGAGAACCCGGGCATCGCCAAGCGGATCTGTGAAAAAGGCCTCAATGCCGCCGAAGCCCGCGAAGCTGCGAAGAAGTCACGCGAAGCCGTGCGTCGCAAGGGAGCGTTGTCTTCCGGTGGACTGCCGGAAAAGCTGCGTGACTGCCGCACGCGTGAGTTGGCGATCAGCGAACTCTACCTGGTAGAAGGTGACTCGGCCGGTGGTTCGGCCGACACGGGGCGTGATTCCAACACTCAGGCCATTCTGCCACTGCGTGGTAAGATCCTGAACGTGGAGAAAGCTCAGTTGGTCAAGATCCTGGACAACCAGGAAATTGCCAATATTTTTAAAGCGATTGGTATTCCGCCCGGTGCCGAACTCGAAGACATCACCAAGCGGCGTTACGGCAAGATCATTCTAATGACCGACGCCGACGTCGACGGCAGCCACATCCGCACCTTGCTGCTGACGTTCCTGTTCCGGCACCTGCGCGAGTTGATCGTCCAGGGCTGCGTCTATATCGCCCAGCCGCCGCTGTACCGCGTCATGCAGAAGAAGAACAAGCGGTATGTGCACACGCACGAGCAGATGAATCAAGAACTGGTGGAACTCGGTCTGAATGAGACCGAGCTGCACCTGGAAGACGGCACGGTCTTTAAAGGCGATCACTTGCGCAAGCTGGTCGAGCTGATGATCGAATTGGTCGAGCCGTTGGAAATGCTCGAACGCCGCGGTATCGACTTGCGATTCATGGCCCATCGCTATGTCAGCCCCAATGGATTGCTGCCGCGTTATCGAGTCTTCTACGGCCGGCAGCAATTGTGGTTCGCGGGCAAAGACGACCTCGATAAATTCCTGGCGGAAACGTCCACCACGTTGGGCCAGGAACTCAGCATCAGTGAAGATCATGCGGGCGATGGTTCCACCGGTGTCGTCCCAGAGAACTCGGTCCAGGTCATCGACATTCACGAAATGCGCATGATCAACCGCGTCTTGGAACAACTGGTAGGTTACGGGGTCCACCTCAAGGATCTGACCCCCGCCGGCCAGAAGAACGGGATGCAGGTTTATCCATTCAAGCTCGTCAGTGATGGTGATGTCGTGCCGCTGACCGGCCTAGGTCATCTGTTGACGAATTTGCGGAAGCTCGGGGAACGGGGCCTCAAGGTCACCCGCTTTAAAGGGCTGGGCGAAATGGACTCCGAGGAGCTGTGGGAAACGGCCATGGATCCTCAGAAGCGAACCTTGCTGCAGGTTACCATGATCGACGCCGTCGGAGCCGACGAAATCTTCCGCGTGCTGATGGGCGACCACGTCGAACCACGTCGTGAGTTCATCGAGAAGCACGCTCTCGACGTGAAAGATCTCGACGTTTAACGTCAATTTTTAAAATCATTCGGAGGGAGTTTTAGCCACGGATTGACACAGATGAAACACGGATTAGATCATCGTACATTGAAGTCGATTCTGGACATCGTGATTAGGCTGGAATCGTCAAACGACATCGCGGCAGGTTGACCCAATCCGTGTTTCATCTGTGTTAATCCGTGGCTAAAAACTCCTAAAAGAATTTCATCCACAAGAGCAATACATCAAGTCATCGCCGCTCGGCCGAAGGGGAGTGTCTCGTGGGAAAACCTGTTAATGTTGCCATGGTTGGTCTCGGATTCGGCGCTGAGTTTATTCCGATTTACCAGGCCCACCCCGACGCGAACGTCTATGCCATCTGCCAGCGGAATGCGGAAAAGATGAACAAGGTGGGCGACCACTTTGGTATCGAAAAACGATTCACTCAGTTCTCCGAGGTCTTGAAGGATCCGCAGGTCGACTTCGTTCACATCAACAGCCCGATCGCCGAACACGCACGGATGTCGATGGAGGCCCTGAAGGCCGGCAAGCACGTCATGTGCACCGTTCCGATGGCGACGACCGTCGAAGAATGCCGCCAGATTTGCGAGCTCGTCAAGCAAACCGGCCTGAAGTACATGATGGCCGAGACCGTCGTTTATTCCCGCGAATTCCTGTTCATCAAGGAATTGTACGAGAAGGGTGAGCTCGGCAAGATCCAGCATCTCGCAGCATCGCATCCGCAAGATATGGACGGCTGGCCCGACTATTGGGAACGCATGATTCCCATGCACTATGCCACGCACGTCGTCAGCCCGGTCCTGGGGCTGATGAATGGTCGCGCTGAATATGTGAGCTGCTTTGGTTCGGGAACGGTCCGCGAAGACATTCAGAAGAAGTCGGGCAACAAGTTCGCGGTCGAAAGCTGCCATATCAAGATCAAGGACTCGGACGTCTCCGCTCACATCTGGCGTTTCCTGTACGACACGGCTCGCCAATATCGTGAGAGCTTTGACGTCTACGGCACAAAGAAAAGTTTCGAGTGGACGCTGGTGGAAGGCGAACCGCACGTTTTGCACACATCGAAAAAACCCGAGCACGAGATTCCCTCCAAGGTGGAAGTCCCGGACTACGCTCACCTGTTGCCCGAGCCCATCCGCAAATTTACCCGTTCGATCCAGGACGCCAATCATCTGTCGTTCGTGCAAGGTGGCGGACACGGCGGATCACATCCTCACTTAGTGAACGAATTTGTGAGCTCCCTGACGAACAATCGCGACCCATGGCCGAATGCCGTGCAGTCCGCGAACTGGACCTGCGTGGGGATTCTGGCCCATGAATCGGCGTTGAAGGGTGGAGAAATCGTCCGTTTGCCCGATTTCACATTGGCATAAATCACGCATGAGGGGTCGGGTCTACGATTTTTCGAAATTGGCGGTCTTCGAGTCCCGCAACGGGGCTAAACTCAGATCCCGCCAATTTCCAAAAATCGTGGCCCCGACCCCGGCGTCTTCAAAGCAAGGATTTCGGAACACTAATCTTCGCTAATCTCCACTGATCAAGGAGAGTTTCGTCGAATCTTTCGCGATATTTCTGTGTTTGATTAGTGTTAATTAGCGTAGATTAGTGTTCCAGAAAACTGACCCGTCCGGCAATCAGGGGTCGGGGCCACGATTTTTGGAAATTGGCCGGGGCGAGTCCTCGCCGTGATAGACTCATGCCCCGGCCAATTTCGAAAAATCGTAGACCCGACCCCACGTCGC
>JAQGHS010000928.1 GCA_028291605.1 Planctomycetaceae bacterium
AAACGACGACGTCGAATGTTTGCGGATCCGCATGTGCAGGTGTCTCGGGTGTCTTAATGGCCATCAGGGATCTCCATCGAATGAAGGGGGGCGAATGAATTGACCGATCGCAGAGGCGACCTCAGAACGTGACGCGGGCTTTGCGAATGGTGGCAGTCTTTTTGCCGTCGTGGTATTCGCCGTAACCCTTCCGATAGATTTCGGCTTCCCGCTCTGATTCCGTTGCTTTGAGGACAGTGCCGGTGTCGGAGACAACCAAGTACACATCGCATTCAACTGGCTCGCCCTCGCCGTCCTGACGGAACTTCGCCAGCCGCTGAGACGCTCGGGGTGGCAACGGGAGAAGCCGGGCCGTAGCGGGAACGGATCCCGGCGGGAGGACAGTCAGTCTCGAGCTGGCCGCGATGGCTTCAGCTTCGGGGAATGTCATCTCTTCGTTGTACGCCCAGAGCAGGCGGCTGGACTTAGTGAGACTGCCGACGCGGTAACGGTTCTGCATTCCACGCACCTCGGCTAACTTCGCCTGCTGAGTTGCCGCTTGCTTACGCTCTGGTTTCACCGTACGATGTTTCTTGACCATGGTTCTTCCTTCTTTCCGGTTGGAGGGGATCTGGGTCCGAATTGCCCCCCGATCGCAAGTCAGGGGGCAATTCCTTTCTTTGGCTACTCTGCCGACTCTTCAATCTTGTCGATCGATTCCAGGACTTCCCTGAGGATCGCGAGCACTTCATCCGCGTCGCTCTGGTCACAGTTGGCCAGCTTCTTCCATCCGGATTTGCTGAGTTTGGCGAGCGACTTCAGTTCGGCTTCGGACATGGTTTACTCCGTGTGTTGAGGGGCGTATTGCCTTTCGCTGGCTGACTGAGTAATATCGTATATACATCTCGTCTAATCGTCAATATCGTATATACGTGTTGTAAGGGGTTTTTATCGAAATGGGCAAAAAACCGTTAAGTGGTGAAGTAAAGTCTGGAGTTTTGTTAATCCGTCTTACCGCAGCAGAGAGGGCCGAACTCGATGCGGCCGCCACTGCTGCAGGCCAACCGACGTCAACGTGGCTCCGAGACATGGGACTCAACGCTGCGCGAGCTGCAGCCGTACCGGTGAAGAAGCCGGCAAAGAAAACAAAAGGCCGGCCAACGTCTGATGAGTGACGCGGGCCGGCCTGGGTTGGCAGTAGTTAGTTTGACTAGGTGCGTTGCGTGAAAGATCGATTCTCTGGCACTCCGTTTCCGAGTCGAGTAGGCTGTATGGATCTACCCTACGCCCTCGGAGCTGCCACCATGACCAAGACTCAAACGAACGTCATCATTGGCCTGTTGGCCGTCATCGCCGCCTGTCTGGTCTTCTTCGTCGCTCGAACACCGCGGCGACCCCCGACCGTGAACGGCACGCCTGGTGCCGAGGTTGTAGCCAGTATTCCTGATGAACCGACTTCGACCGAAAAGTGGTTGAAGGCTGACCTTGCCGAGCAGATCGCTGGGTTCCAAGCGAAGATTGACAAATACCGGCAGGAAATCATCGATGCCAAAGAGGAGTTGAAGACCGCCACAGACAGTGAAGTTCGTGACGATTTGAAGCGAGCCATCGAGTCAGCCAATCGGCGAATCGGGATGAACCAGCAGTACATAGACGCCTTGCAAGGTAAGCGTCACTGAGCCCGCGCCATGTGGCTATGTAGAATGCCGTCCGCAATTGCCTGAATGTTCCGCTTGGATTCTTGCACCTGTTTAAGTACCTGCTCAACGACTCTGTCGCGATCGGTGATTTCCTTCCCGAGATCCTCAATTTTAGAGTGTCCGTTCTTCAGGGACTCAATCGCATCCTGCATCGCCGCATCTTCGTCTTTTCTTAGTTTGTCGTTCTCCTTCATTGCCTGCTTGATCGCGTTGGCGTTCGCGTTGGATGCCTGCTGCTTGAAGTCCAGCATGTTCCCGCGGTCCTCACCCTCAATGCCGCCTGCCGCGGCTTCCTGCGGTGTCGTGCCGAACGTCTTCAGTTGGTCGAATAGCTTCTTGTCCGGGCCCAATGCCTTTTTGCCCTCGTCAATGTAGAACCGTGAAGACATAGCTTGAGCCAGGCCCGTTTCGTCCAGGACGTCGCGCTGGTGTTTCTGGAGCGATCCAAACCCTTTGTCCTGCACCTGCTGGCCGATATCCTTCACTTGCCGCTGCTTCCAAATATCCAGCCGTCCGAACTTCTCTTCGACGGTCATGCGGCTTTGAGCGTCGGCCGTTTTCTGTTCCTTGATGGCCTTTGAGCGGTCACGCTCGGCTTGCAAGTTAGTCAGGAGTGCCGTCCGCTCCTGTCCGAGCAATCCCAACCGGTCAGCGATCTGCTGCTTTTGCTCCTCGGCAATCTCGACCAAGGATTGCTGAACCTCTTTTCGCTCCGACAGATTGGCCTTATCTTTCGCGGCCATCAGTTCCAATGCTTTGGCTTGTTCCAACCGATTCTGCGAGCCCACTTCACCGTCGAGCCGCGAGAGATGGGAGAAGTCGCTGGCCTGGAGTGGCTTCAACGCTCCCCCGGCATTATCGCTGGCCTTGCGGATTCGAGCGAAGAATTTGGTTTGATCCTGGATGATCTGCTGCTGAGATCTGGCGTCAGGCAAGCCGGCAATCCCGGAGTCATCCATGCGTCGACCCAGTCGAGCCGCGTCGCCGATCCGGAAGACTGCGAGCAAGCTTCTGGCTCGGGCTTCCTGAGAGTCCATCCGACTCTTGGCCATTCGCTCCAGCGAGTCGGCATTCTTCGTGTCGAGCATCAACTTCGACAATTCGCTCGACACCGCCGATTGCCTCGAAAGGTTATTCCGGACACGCTCAATGTCCGCCAATCGAACCTGCGAGCGATACAAGATATCGTTGGCGTCAACTACCTTTGCCGAGCGGCGCGCGACCTCATCCAGTTGATTCTGATAGTCCCGCCAGATGACATAGCCGGCAGAAGCCGCAAGAGCCACGGCCGCAAGTCCAATACCAACCGGGCCGGTGAGAGCCGTCGCCAGGGCCGCCCCCCCATTCTTGAGCCCCATCATCGCGATGGCCGATTTTGACATTGTGCCGGCATGGATTGCCTCTGCTGCCGATGCCGACGCATTGACCAACGCGAGCATTTTTGTTCCCTTGGCAACACCGTCAATCAGGTCGACACCTCCCCGATAGATATCAAACAGGCCTTGCACGGCTGCGATCCGCTTCACGGTTACCGCCAGATCCGCTTCTGACGTCGCTGTCATGAATGCGATACCTCGGGCCATCAGGAAAGCGCCCTCGCCAGCTTTCTTGAAAGCGTCCGCGGCCGACTGCATCGCCTGGGGATTACGAATGATCTCCATCGGAGCATTTATTTTGCCCTCGCTGGCAGCCTCTTGAACCATCGCCCGGAAGTTGGACTTCCAGGCCTTCCCGGCTTTGGTTCCGGAGTCCGCCATGGACGCTTCGAGCTTCTGCGTCGAAGGCGGCGTGAACTTCTCGACCGCAACTTCCGCTACTGCAGCAGCGACGGGATTAACTGCCGCTCGTTCGCCTGGATGCGGAGTGAACTTATCCGTCTCGCGCTTCGCAGCATCCAGCCAGGCCGCTCCCGCCTTGGCTCCTGCATCGCGCATCGAGGATTCCATAGCCTGAGTCGGTGGCGTGAACTTGCCCACCTGAATGTTGAGCTTGATTACGACGTCTCGCGTCACTGAACCTGAGCCTGACATGTTACCTCCTCACGCTGGTTAGCATTGCGGTGATTGAATTAACCAACCGATTGGACTCATGAGCGTCGAAGATCATGCGAATAATTGACGCGTTGTTGGCCACCAATGGATCGTCTGGAAAACGGCCAGTAGCACGGCATCGCAAGTAATGTTCGAGTGCCGCCTGATTTCGGTCGCTGAGTTCAATCCCAGCATCAGGAGAAACCTTGGCACAGATTCGAGCCCGAACATCGAACGGAGCTTTGACGGTGGCTTGACAAGGTGCTTTGCTGCCCGGTGGTCGCGGCTGCGGAGTTCCGTCCGCGTTCCTGAACAGTCTGCCTGTCTTGTGGTCGTACATGTACTTCAGGCAGTCTTCACACGACCGATAGGCGACTTCGGGGTGAGACAGTTGGAGCCTCACCCCGCTTATCAGTTTTTTTCGTCGGCCCCTTGGTCCCGCGCGGCTTGCTTCGTCGTGTCGACCAGTGTCTGAATGGCCTGCAGCTTTGCCATCGGGTCCGCCTCCGCCATCAAGATTGATTCCACGGCCTGCGAGTTGAGCGACTGAGGAACCTTGTACGTGCCACAGATGACGCGCGTTAGGTCTGCCAGCAGCCGCGGGGGATACAGGCGGCTGACGTTCGCGGGGGTGATCTCAACCGACTTCCCTTCCTGGTCGACAAGATTCCAATCATGGAGTTGCTTGGCGATGCACTTCGCATTGACGGAATCAATTTCGGACTCGAGCCATTCGGCGAGCGTCACGCCCTTCGGAAGAACTGCCGGCGGCTTGTGGCTGGACGGGAGATTGAGCGCGTATAGCGTTTGGAGCTCGCGATTGGGCATGGGACGATATCGCCCACTCAGGCCAGCACTGACGCCAGGCTGTTCGGGAATGTCGAAATCGAGCGTGTAGCCGTCAGAGATGAACGCACTGGGGGTTTCGGTTGACATGGATTTGAACTTTCAATGAGGTCTGGAGGGGCACCATCAATTGATGGTGGTGGCACCGGCACCACTTGGTGTCGGTAGTGTTCGGGGATCAGATGAAGGCGTGCAACGGGTGAACGTGGGCGAGCTGGGCGATGAGCTTTTCCTGGACCTGCTGCACTGGGGTCGCTGGGATCTGGAACAACTTTCGCTGGTGATCGGCCATCGCCTCGAACTTCTGGCGACGTCGATCTGTTTCGCGAATCAATCTGTCAACGGCTTGGGCGGGAGTCGACATGATGAACACCTTTCGTTTGCTGAGAAATCGGTACTAGTTGCAGGTAATAGAACGCAATTCAGGACGGTGGAGACGCTTCAGCCTGGGCTGCAATCTGTTGTTTGAGGTCGATGATTTTCGCGTCAATCTGCTCTTCTTCAGCGACACTGTTGAGCATCGCACGACAAATGATTCGACGCACGCCGCGGCTTTCATCCTTGCACCAGAGCGAGCCGACAATGAACTTGCCGATAGCGGCCTGTTCGTTTCGGATCTCTGATCGCTTGGCGATGGCTGCCGACAGCAGTCTTTCGTTTTGTGTCACGGCAAATCTCCAAACAAAACAACCGGCGGGGCGAACGCCGGCCGCCGTGATGTCAGATGTGAACCCTGAGACCTTCGAACAGTTTCGGATCCAGGTCTTTAAACTCGCTTAGCGAGACATGACCCACGCCTCGAAGTCTTCCGAACATTTGCGAAATGTGGTGATCAGAGCAGGCGAGTTGAAACGCGTGGTCATCACTCCCGACGATCTGCAGGACTCCCTGAGTCTCGGCAACCGTCTGGAACTGTTCCCAGAGTCCAGCCGCTTCGAAGGCCTCGTGGATTGCTGCCAGCGCGATCGCTCGCCTGTCACACGCATCGCTGACAATGTCAGCATGAAGTTGCGGGCGTTCGGCGATTACCGCGAGTCCCAGCCCTGCCCTCCCTGAGAGGTGGATTTCCTTCATTGACTCCACTTCGGACTCGATGAGCTTAACCCGCTCGTGATGCGCTAGAACTGCGGTGCGAGCCGACTCAATGGCCTCGTCGCTATTCCCACCAAGCGCCGAGAAGTGTTCCGCCTCGGCTTGCTCTGCCTCCTGTTTGGCCTCCGTCAACTGGTTCGAGATAGTTTGCACACGGCGCGTGATCGTTGCCAGCCGTTGGCCAGATTCGCCACTCCGCAATTGGGATTCGCGTTTGAGAACGAACTGCAGCACCTGCTGAAGTGCGTTCTGTCCCGTTTCGTTCGGCCTCAATTGACGTGCCCATCGAACGATTGTTTGATCGCCCTCGCTGAGCTCAACCGCGGGAATGGCCGGTCCGCCGGTCCGGATGATCTCCGATTCGACCGGCTCAATGGTAGTTGTCATGCTTCTATCTCACTTCGATTACAGGTTGAAACCCGCCGCCGGCTGCATCACGGCAACCAACAAGCAGCGGATTCACGTTTGAGGTGACCCGACCTACTTGAGGTAGCGGATCCGCGTCCGTTCCCAGTTGCTCATTTGCGACACGGGAACCTTCCTGCAGACCAAGTGCTCGGGGACGGTGGTGACGCCATTGACCTTACACCAGACTGCCTTTGCCGCGTGGGCGTCATCAACGATCGTCTTGACGTCCCCAGTGGCAGTCTCGGGAATCGCCAGCGGATTGGTGAGGTTGTGCCCGTCATCACCTGGAAGGTGAAGCCACCAAACCGTCTGAACGATTCCAACTTCGGGGGGAGTTTCAGTAATCATCTCGGACCTTTCAAAACGTGCCGTAACTGGAAAGCAAACCCGGCCGCCAAGTGCTGGCGACTACCGGTACCGTCGTCTCATTGCCTGGACGCTGGCGTCGCGATCGGTGCCGCTCTCCATGAGAGCGTGTGATCGACGGTTGGTGCGTCCAGGTCGACCGTTATACGACTCGGACATTTGAGCCGAGCCCTTCGCTGCGACACCGTCCGGCTGATCGCCGCCCCGGCCAATCGCAAAGTCGCTGAAGATGGACTGACATTGCGTCATTTTGTCGCCAATCGGCAGATCACTGTTGAGCAGTGCCAGGAATTGCTCGACTGCAGCGTCTTCGGCCGCGGTGTCAGCGGTCGCGTCTTGACTATCCGTCGCCCCTGGAGATCCGACCATTTCCTCAATCAGACTGGACAATTTTTTGATCTTCCAGGAGTCCGACAAATCGTTCATTGAAACGATGTCGGCTGCACGGGTCTTGAGAGATTTCATTCCGTTCACGGGATCCTCACTTTCGAATAAAGATTGGTTGGTCGCGGGATTGCCGACCAGGTCCACCGATCGCACCTTGTCGACCGATTCGACAATCGTCCTGGTGCCTTGCTTGTGAGACGCTCCCGACGCGTTGTGCGACAGCCCAAACATAGTCGGGAACTTTTCAGCCGCTTCCATCACGGCCGCCGCGTGAGGATGACTGGCAATCAAATGCAAATTTCCGTAGACACCACTCTC
>JAQGHS010001010.1 GCA_028291605.1 Planctomycetaceae bacterium
CAGAATTCTAGAAGAGTTTTTAGCCACAGATTAACACAGATTAAACACGGATAAAGTCAGCCTAGCATCTGCCGACTTGGTCTACTCAGGATCCGTATTTCAAATCAGATTGCCAACCAAAAGAGACTTGGATCTACGATGACCTAATCCGTGTTTATTCTGTGTTAATCTGTGGCTAAAAAACTCTTCTTCTTTCTCTCAATCAACCCTGGCCGGCGACATCTCGCGGCATCGCCGGCCAAGGACTGAAATCTCGTCGTAACGACTTCTTACTTCTTTTCGAACTCGGCATCGATGACATCGTCATCAGCCTTCGCGCCACCGCCCGTCGGGCCACCTTCGGCACCCGGCTGACCCTTGGCACCCTGCTCATACATGTGCTTCGACAGGGCATGAGCCGCCGTGTTCAACTCTTCGACCGCCTGTTCGATGGCTGCGGAGTCTTCGCCCTTTTCCTTTTCCTTGACCTTCTCAATCGCGGCTTCAATCGCCGTCTTCGATCCGGCATCCAGCTTGTCCGCATGCTCCTTCAAGAGCTTCTCGGTCTGGTAGACCAGCGTCGAAGCCTGGTTGCGGGCTTCAGCCAGCTTGCGCTTCCGGGCGTCTTCAGCCGCGTTGACCTCGGCGTCCTTCTGCATCTTCTGGATTTCGGCTTCGCTCAGACCGCTTGATTGTTCGATGCGGACTGTCTGTTCTTTACCTGTTCCCAGGTCCTTCGCCGAGACATTCAAAATGCCGTTGGCATCCAGATTGAACGTCACCTGAATCTGCGGCACACCGCGCGGGGCGGGCGGGATCCCGTCCAGATTGAACTGACCCAGCATCCGGTTATCGCGTGCCATGGCGCGGTCGCCCTGGAATACGGTCACCGTCACTGCGGTCTGGTTGTCGGCCGCGGTCGAGAACGACTCTTTCTTCTCGGTCGGAATCGTCGTGTTACGTTCGACCAGCTTGGTCATCACGCCACCTTCGGTTTCAATACCGAGCGACAGCGGGGTGACGTCGAGCAGCAGAATGTCCTTGACATCGCCAGAGAGCACACCACCTTGGATCGCGGCACCAATCGCCACGACTTCGTCGGGGTTCACACCCTTGTGCGGCTCTTTGCCGAACATCTGCTTGACGATTTCCTGGACCTTCGGAATACGCGTCGAACCACCGACCAGCACCACTTCGTCGATGTCCTTGGGGCTGAGCTTCGCGTCCTTCAACGCGTTCAGCACAGGCTGCTTGCAACGGTCGAACAAGTGGTCGCAAATCCGCTCGAATTCGGCTCGCGTGATCGACATCTGCAAGTGCTTCGGACCGCTGGCATCGGCCGTAATGAACGGCAGATTGATGTCGGTCTGCTGCTGTCCGGACAGTTCCTTCTTGGCTTTTTCGGCTGCTTCGCGCAAACGCTGCAGAGCCATGGCGTCCTTGCGGAGATCGATGCCGTGCTCCTGCTGGAACTTGCCGGCGATGACCTTGATCAGCTCTTCGTCGAAGTCGTCACCACCCAGGTGAGTATCGCCATTCGTGCTGACCACTTCGAACACGCCGTCGGATGACACGTCGAGTACCGAGACGTCGAACGTACCGCCACCCAGGTCGAATACGACGATCTTTTCGTCTTTTTTCTTATCGAGGCCATAGGCCAGGGCCGCCGCGGTCGGCTCGTTGATAATACGCATGACTTCCAGACCGGCAATCTGGCCCGCGTCTTTGGTCGCCTGTCGCTGAGCATCGTTGAAGTACGCGGGCACCGTGATGACCGCCTGGTTGACCTTGTGGCCCAGGTAGGCTTCGGCCGCTTCCTTCAGTTTGCGCAACACGTACGCCGAGATTTCCGGCGGCGTCATCTGCTTGTCGGCGATTTGGACTTTGACGTAGTCCGCGGGCCCGCCGACAACGGGATAGGGGACGAGCTTTTCTTCCGAGGCGACTTCGTTGTGTCGACGCCCCATGAAGCGCTTGATCGAGTACACCGTCTTCTTCGGGTTCGTGACCGCCTGCCGCTTGGCCGGGTCACCGACCAAAATGTCGCCCTTATCCGTGAACGCCACGACGCTGGCCGTCAGGCGGTTACCGTCTTGATTCGCGATGACCTTGGCCTCGCCGCCTTCCATGATGGCGACCACCGAGTTGGTTGTTCCGAGGTCAATCCCGATGATCTTCTCACCACGCGATGCCATGTGCCTGTCTCCTGAATTTGCTTGAAGTCTATCTATTGAGCTGAGGCTGCCGGCCTAGGCCGGAACCGCAATTCGGTAGTCAGCATTCCAATCGAATGCTGCGTTATTTGGATTTACCCTGTGTGGCGAGACAGATTTTCGACTTAACGTCTCGCCAGTAGGGACATTACCGCAATAAGGCAAAGTCTGTGCCAACCATTGTGAACTTACAGGTTTCGCCGTAAGCATAGTCTGGGACATAAGTTGCGAATACGATCGTGTTCAGGCGAATCCAATTGCGATCCGTTTTGCTGCCAGTTTGGCAACCACTCTGGTCTCAGTCGTTTTTTTAGACGCTGTCAATTTGGCACCAACCGTAGGATAGGCATCCTGCCTGTCCGTCCCGTGCAACTCATACACGGACAAGCAGGATGCCTATCCTACGGTGGCAATCCCAGCCTCAGGTTTGGTTTGCGTCGTAACCGGACAATCCGGAGCTAACCGCAAGGCGGCACAAGAGTTTTGTAAAAAAACGGTCCCGAAAGCCACTTCGGACTTGAAGTGAGTTCGCCGTGCTGATCCACTCGCAGCAAGCAGCGCACCAAGAAATCAACATAAGTTTCCACCTAACTTGACACCTGCGTGCGGCTCATGTACAAATTCTTGCCAAAATTGAGGCTTGTTTCTCACTGGTGAGAACAGCAAAGATTTTGCTGTCAAGCCCGAAATTTTCGCCAACGGAAGGGCGACTCGTTCCATTGCAAATCCTCAGTCTGTTCTGAGGGTTGTTAGATGTAGGCGCAGCAACTAGTCAGAAAGGCGCCGATGGCCAAGAAGAGTCCCCCCGCAAAGAGCGTTCCCACCCCTGCCGAGAGGTCTGCTGGCAAAACCCCTGAACCGGTCAAAAAGACCGGACCGAATATTGATGCTGAGCTCCAGAAACTGGACCGAGAGATCATTCGCCTGGTCAACAAGCGGATTGAATTGACGTCCAAAAACTGGATGGCTCAACCCGTTCCGCATAAGGCGATGTTCGAAACCAACATCGACGACTCGATCGGTTCGCTGATCACCGAAGCTGGAATCGGTGCTCATACGGCGACTGCCGTTCGCGGAGCGTTTCGCGAAATCCTGAGCGGTGCCCGAGGCCTGGTCAAGGTGCGCCGAGTCGCCTACCTTGGGCCGGCTTATAGCTATACGCACCTCGCGGCCATCGAGAAATTTGGCACGCAGGTCGACTTCGCACCGGTCAGCACCATTGCTGCCGTGTTCGAAGAAGTGAATCGTGGTTCGGTCGACTATGGAATTGTTCCAGTCGAAAACAGTACCGACGGCCGCATCGTCGATACTCTGGACATGTTCACTCGGCTACCCCTGAAGAT
>JAQGHS010001025.1 GCA_028291605.1 Planctomycetaceae bacterium
GTTGAAGAGTTGGGAAGCGTAGGTAAGTAGGTTTTCACCCCGGCAGGGGTGACAGCTATTAGCCCCGGGTTGAGCGAAGCGACACCCGGGGTAAACGATCCTCAGAAAAATCGACCCCGGAGGGGTCGCGGCCGCATTGCCGTGTTGTTGCTGCGACCCCTCCGGGGTCGGGTTCCATACGTCAATCTAACCCCGGGTATCGCGAGTACGCTCAACCCGGGGCTAATAGCTGCCACCCTTCCAGGGTGAAGACTAGGCGCCTCTGATCGATGATCATTGGCGCGACTCATTGGCCTGTCAACGCACTCAAGCCGGATGATTGGCAGGCAAGGATTCAGAGATCCAGGCTACGGAACCAAAGGATCTCCGGACAGTTCGTGGGCGTGATCCCCGGCATGATGCACCGGCACCTTGGGCTTCAAGATGCAGTAAAACACAGGCACAATAAACAGCGTCAACGCCGTCGAGCTAAACAGACCCCAGATGATGACCGTCGCCAGGGGACGTTGCACGTCTGATCCCAACCCGGTCGCCAGCGACGCCGGAAGCAGCCCCAACATCGCGACCAGCGAGGCCATCAAGACCGCTCGCAGCAGCTCTTGCGAACCGGTAATCACGGAATCTTCCAACGGCATCCCCGCTGCGCGGCGAGCGGTGATGCGTTCCACGACTAACACGCCATTCATAATGGCGATTCCAAACAACGCCGTGAAACCGACGCCCGCCGAAACGTTCAAGTGCATTTCGCGGATCGACAACGCCACCGCGCCACCGATGAAGGCGAAGGGAACCGACAACATCACCACCAGGGCCGACTTGTGAGTCCCCAGCGTGGTGACCAGCAGGATGTAAATCAGGACCACGGTCACCGGTAACACAATCATAAAGTGGTCACGCGCACGCTGCAGATTCTGAAACATTCCCAGCCAGCTCACTTCATAACGGTCAGGAACCTTCAGCTTCTCTTTGAAGACGCGCTGAGCTTCGTCGACGAAACTCCCTTGATCGCGCCCTGAAATATCACACCGCACGGTAATACGACGCTTTCCATTCTCGCGGGCAATCAGCGTTTGGCCGTCCACTAATCGAATGGTCGCGACTTGTCCTAATGGAATGGGCACACCCGTGGTCGTATAGACCGGCAGACGGGCCACGGCCTGCGGCGATTTCATATACTCGCGATCGTATTTGACGACGATTTCAAATCGCCGCTCACCCTCGAACAATTCGCCCACCGGTTCGCCACCGAGAGCCGTATTGATCAGTTCGTTGACGTTTTCAATGCGCACGTTGTACCGCGCACACAGAGCCCGATCAGGCTCAACCACGAGTTGTGGCTGTGGCCCTTCCTGCTCAATGGCCACGTCGGTCGCACCGGGAATCGAACGAATGATGTCGACGGTTTGACGGCCCAGATCTCGCAACACTTCCGAGTCCAATCCCGTGAATTGCACCGCGAGATCGGCGGATGTGCCGTTCGTATCCTCGGTGACACTATCGATAATGGGCTGCGTAAAGCTAAATCGCGTCGTCGGAAATTCTTCACGCAATTCTTTGCCTAGCGCGTCAATCAATTCCTGCTTCGTCGTGTATTGGGTCCATTCCTCGCGTTTGCGAGGGCCAATCATGATCTCCATCCGGCTCGGTGGGAACGGGTCCAGACCGCTGTCGCTACGCCCCGCCTGCAGCGAGATAAAATTCACATCTTCATACTGGAGTACCAGCTTGCGGATCAATTCACCGTACGTCGCGTTCTGCTCAATCGAAGTCCCTTCCGGAAAATTCGCGCGAACCCAGATGACCCCTTCGTCCATATACGGCAGGAATTCAATACCCAGGGTCGGCACGACGGTCCATGTGACGAAACCCGATACCACGACGAGCACGATCATCACCAGCCAGCGCATTTGCAGCAGCCAGCGCAGCATCTGCCCGTAGACAGGTCGGAACAGTCGCAGTAGGGGATTTTCCCATTCCTGGAATCCCCGTCGCAACAGCAGCGTGCAAAGGACAGGGACGACGAACAAGGAAAAGAGCAGGGCTCCAATCAATGCGAAGGCGATCGTGATTGCCATCGGTCGAAACAGCAGACCCTCGATCCGCGTCAGCGTGAGAATTGGCAGGTAGGCACCAATGATCATCAGCATCGAGAAAAACACCGGATGCTGCACTTCGGAAGCGGCCTTGGCCACTTCGCTACAAATAGCATCTTTCGAGGGGGACTTACCCAGCCGGCCCAGCCGATAGGCCACATGATCGGCCATGATTACGGCACCATCGACGATGATTCCAAAGTCAATGGCTCCGATACTCAGCAGTCCGATCGGAATGCCCGCCAGATACATCAGGAACAAGGCAAACAGCAGGGAGAAGGGAATGGTGGCCGCGACCATGCCGGCCATCGACGGGCTGCCCTGGAACACCAGCAGCACCAGCACGACCAGCGCGATGCCGATCAGCACGCTATGCTTCACCGTTCCCATCGTGCTGTCGACCAGGAATGTGCGGTCATAAAACCCGCTGACTTTCACCCCTTCCGGCAGACGCGTCTCGTTGATCTCTTTGATTGCCTTCTTCAAATTATCGATCACGATGGAGGGATTTTCGCCGCGCCGCATCAGGATGATGCCTTCGACCCCCTCACGCTTCGAATCTTTGCTGAAGATACCGGTCGGGGTGCGGTGTTCGAGTTCCACCGTGGCCACATCACGGATGCGAATTGGGGTACCGCCGAACGACTTTACAAAAATGGCCGCAATATCCGCGGTATTTTGCAGCGATCCACGGCCCCGAATCACGAACGACATGCTGCCGCGAGGAATCACGCTACCGCCGGCGTTCGAGTTATTCGACTGCAGTGCGTCCACGACTTCGTGCAGCGTGACCCCGAATTTCTTCAGCCGATACGGATCGAGAATCACGCCAAACTGACGCGCATGACCGCCGAAATTGGAGACTTCTGCCACGCCGGGGCTTCTCATCAATCGCGGAATCACGACCCAGTCATTGAGTGTTCGTAATTCCATTAAATCCGCGACACCATCGGACAGGAGTTCGTAGCGAAAGACTTCGCCATAGGCCGTGGCCAGGGGACCGAGTTCTGGCAGGGCCACAGACGGCAGAGTCACACCCGCCAGCTTTTCCTGGACTCGCTGACGAGCCCAGTAAGTCTCGACTCCTTCTTCGAACAGGATTTCCAGTTTCGAGAGTCCGAAGATTGTGCGGGAACGGATCATCTCGACGCGTGGAACCTGCCCCATGGCGAATTCCAGCGGAATTGTGACCTGACGTTCCACTTCCTCGGGGGCACGCCCCGGATAGGGAGTGATGACCTGTACCATCTGCGGGGAAATGTCGGGGTAGGCGTCAACGGGCTGATTGAGGAAGGCATAGATTCCCGCGACCAGGACGACTGCGACCAGCGACAATACCAAGCGGGGTTGTCGAATCGCCATTGCGATCAGAAAGCTCATAGCCTACTGCCTTCGTCGCCAGGTGGGGGCACTTGCCACGCGAGATGAGAGCGGGCGAGTTGCGCTCATCTCGCGTGAAGTGCCGTTGGCGGTTCTCATCCGAAACGTCCCGGAGGGACGCGGAATACATTGCCGGACGGACACGGACTACCTCTTTTTCAGCAGCGCCTGCACGATGAGAGGTTTCAATAAAATCGCACCGTTGCCCATGACACGCTTGCCTGCGTCAACTCCCGACAGGATCTCAATGCGTCCACCCAGCGGTTCGCCGGTCCGGACGGATACCGCGTGCCATTTATGAGGTGCAACTTCGACGACCAGATAATCCAGCGACCCGATATGCAGCAAGCCGTCAGCAGGGGCGAACAAGGCATTCCGTTCGTCGGTTCCCAAGGCGACTTCCGCAAACATTCCCGGACGCAGTTGACGCTCCGGATCAGGTACGTCAAAAGGGACGCGGAGTGTACGACCTTCTGCGGAAAGCACCGGGGCCGAGATTCCCACATGACCAGGAAATGATCGCCCTGGGAGTCCGTAAAATGAAGCTGAGCACGAGTTGCCTTCGTGAATTTCACCAATCTTGGATTCAGGAACTTCCGCCACGACGACGACGGTTCCCCCGGGGGCGTTATCCAGCGTGTCGACCTCGATACCCCGCTGCGCCAGCTTCCGAACCAGTGAATTCCGAGCCGTCAGTCCCTTCTGCAGGGCGGCTTCCGCTTCGAAGACTTCTTTCTGTCCCTGCAGCTCAGCATGGGCCAATTCGGTTTCGGCCGAAGCCAGATCTTTCTGGGTGTCGGTTCCGCCCGTGACCAGTTTCTGCAACCGCTGCACGATGGCTTTGTGGCTCTTCACACTAGCGACAGACAACTCTTTGATCTTGGCGAGTTGCTTCTCATCAAACACCACTTCGGTCCGATCCTGCAGCAACTCGACATAACTCTGCATCAACTCGGGATCATTAAAATGCCAATTGCGCTCGACACTGGGAGACACTTCGCTCAATTTGGCCACGACAGTACCCGTGACCGTCAGCACAGGAATGGAAACGCGTTCGGAGGCGAGAACGGATGAGGCCAGCTTCTTTTCGACACGCGTCCCTTCCAGGACAAAAATGTCGCCGTTATCCAATAACTCAAGCGGGGCGGCGGGAGGCTCAGGCCGACGGGAAGGTGTAGGGTGCTGCTGATGCGGAGCAGACTTGGAGTCAGGCGTGCGGCCATGAGCGGGCCGCACCAACTCCAGAGTCACAATCAGGCATCCGATCACACCGATTATCATCCAGACACAACGTCCAAACGACGGAGATTTAAACCAATCCCAGAGTCGGCATGACCACCCGGCGCTGGGGGTCGCATTCATTCGGTCACCGTGTTTCTCGCGACAGAATTCCGCTGATACGAAGCTTCTTTGATTAAATCACACATTGCTTCTTTAGCAATCGCAGCAGGGCGAAACGAGCGTTAGAAATCTAACTTCAAGCCACCATCGACCGCTCGCCGCTTCGAACTCTTCACCATTTTTCTTAGCGGCGCGAATGATTTCCGTGCTAACGGAGGTTACGGGTTCCTAGGCAAAGTACAAAGAAACCACTGCCTAATCTATTTCAGATTGTAGAGCTGCCCGACCCGCCTGCAAGTTGTAATTGGCTTGCGAATACAAAGGTTGCGCCTTTGTAATGATATCAAGTACCAATCAAACGAGGCCATTTCGCGCTCAGCTTCAGGCAGACAAAGCAGTGACTGCGTCACTTCACACTATGGCGACATCTTCTGGCCCAAAGCAGCGCTGTACCGAATGGACGCCCGCAGATAGTCTGCGCGACTGGTGATGAACAGTCGATAGGTCTCACGATAGTTACGTTGTGCATCCAGGGCATCCAGCAGAGGCCGCCCACCCGCCTCGTAGGCCGCGTTGATGCTGTCACGCACCTGCCGGGCGATTTCCAATTGTTCTTGTGCCACGGCACGCGCATTGGCTGCGGACGTTACCAAATCGTTAGTTGCCTTGACGACCTCACCCCGTAACGCCACTCGCCGCGCCTGTAACTGGTACCCCACTTGCGCGGCGACCGAGGCCGCTTTCGCCCGGTTGCCTTGATTGCGATCGAAAAATGGCAGCGACGCAGTGAGGTTAAACAGATAGGAATCGGCATCGGGAAAACCGATCGCCTTGTTCTGATATTGCCGCGTGTATCCCATGCTGGGAATGATCGTCGGAAAGGCCTTGCGATATTCCGACTCGACGACAGCATCGGCTTGGGCAATCTTCCAGCGGGCGGCCTCCAAGTCGGGGCGATTTTGATCTGCGATCGCCACGGCCTCGTCGATGGCCATGGGTTCCATGAGATTTGATGACTCCAGAGTTCCAATGACATCGAACGCCGGATCGGTTTCGTCAGCTCCCAGCAGGACACGCAAGCGTGCAAAAGCCGCGACCAGGTTATTTTCGGCGTCGCGCAAGGATTGCTCGCTTCGCAACCGATCGAGACGAATGCGGTTGAGATCCACTTTCGCACGGCCACCATTGTCGACGGCCGAACTCGTGAGGGCTTCAATCCGGCGGAAATTTTCGACATCCTGCCGGGCGACATCCCGTAGAGCCTTGGCCTCCAGGACGCCGTAGTAATTCACCGCGGCTTCGAGGACTCGAACTCGTACCAAATCGTGATATTCGGACTGACTCACCCGTACT
>JAQGHS010001029.1 GCA_028291605.1 Planctomycetaceae bacterium
AAGAGGTCTCAAAAATCGTTGATGGCAAGGAGGTTGTTGATGGCTATGAGGTCAAGCTGGTGACTGCCGATAAGAAGACCATCGAAGTCACTGTCACACCTGCCGGCAAGATTACCAAAGAGGAAGAAGAGAAGGACGACGACAAGGAAGAGAAGAAAGAAGAAAAGAAGTAATCGCTTCGACCACAGACCATCACCTCCTGCCGCCGCTCACCCGTGCGGTGGTGGGAGGCGCTGGATAATCTGCGAGTTGCCTTCGAAACGCCTCCGATTCCCCTTCATTCGCGTTCCAGCGCATCGAGCGCCTGCAACCGCCGATCGGCATTGAACACGGGCGGAGGCAGTTGTTCGGCGAGGCGTATCGCCTCTTCGGAACTCAGATCAACCCGCGACGTTCCCCAGCCCCGGAAGACAGGCAACTCCTCACGTAGCGCAATGATTTCGCGACGTGTTCGACCGCGGGGAGAATCGGGCCATGGGCCGCGTTGTTCTTGAAACTCAAAAAACAACGAGACGATCTGCTGCATGTAGCGCCAGTAGCCGGGGTTGTCCGTCTGCAGCACAAACTTGCCTCCCGGGACCAGCGACCGATGCACGAGAGCCAGAAACTCGGGCGTAATCAAACGTTTGCCGATGTCCCGCTGGTCATAGAAAGGTTGCGGATGGTACACGTGGATCTCGGTAATACTACCGGGGGCGACATGTTCCGAGAGCAGTTCGCGGCCACCGATCACACCAAACCGCAGGTTCTTATAGCCCCGCTGATTGCCTCGGCGGGTCGCATAACGAATGACGACCGGCAGGATGTCGGTCGCCAGATGGTCCATCTCTGGCCGCCACATGGCCGACGCCAGCATGTACCGACCGTTACCACAGCCCAACTCCAGCACGATCGGCGCCTGGCGGCCAAACAACTGCTGCCAGTCAATGTGCCCGTCGGGGATTTTTTTCAGCGCAGTTTGAGACCAACGCTCTTGTTCCAGGATTTCTCCTGGAACCGGCACACCAAATTCACGTTCGCGATGTTTCGAGGGCTTGTTGGATTTCATGGCAATTCAATCTTAGCAGGGCCGCATTCCGCGCTGTAGAGTGCGTCTCCAAGGCTTCAAATGCTTCGCTATGCCATCACTTCAGCCAGTTTGACTAGCCGGCTCTTTTCCGCCAGGGATTTGGCAGCCGCATGGACGATCGCAGTCACCTCGAGGATTTCCTGGTGCGGTACCGGTTCCTTGCCGGTCAGTAACATCTGACGGAACACGGCTGCCATGCGGAACATCTCGTAATGATGACCGTATTGAAAATCCCCTTCGATGGAGGGCGTGTACTGGAAGCGTTTTTTCTTGAAGTGGACCTCAGTCCGACAGTACTCGAACTTCTCATACGGTTCGCCATACCAGACATGGGCCGGAAAACGATCGGGCCAGGTGATCAAGGCATGGCAGGTGTCCTGGTATTCGTACATGCTGACGGCGTCGACTCCGGGGCCCATCAGCGTCATCACCGTCCAGACCGGATGCTGTCCATAGATCATCCAGGGATCGAGCTTGTAACGACTGTGGAGAGTTGCCGTGATGAATTCGATCGGCCCGAACTCACCCGAATCGCGCATCCGCAAGGCCGCTTCCATGCCCCATTCATGTCGAAAGAGACTCGACGACATGATGTTCGCCTTGTGTTCTCGCGCGAACTCCAGAATCTTGCGCGTACCGGCCACCGTGCCCCCGATGGGTTTGTCGCAGAACGTCGGCAACCCCCGGGCTAAACCCGGTGCCACGAGATCGAAATGGTCCTCGCCGTATCCCGAGGCATCACCCATCCAGATGGCATCGACTTCTTTGACCATTTCCTCGAGCGACTTGGCGACTTGCACGCCAGGAAACACCTCGGTAAACGCAGTGGAAACACTCGGATCGGCATCGTAGTAGTGCGTGATCCGGGTGTCCGGAAAGGGCAGTTCGCCAAAGTTGTAGGCAGGATTGCGGTAGTATTTGACGTGACTCTCGTACCCAGGTGCGTAATGCTTCTTAAAGGCGTCGAAATCGAAGGTGGGATGCAAGTACTGGGCGAAGTGCCAGGTATGTCCGTTACGCGGCTGGGGTTTGCCATGAATGGCAGCCGAAACCACACCAATCCGAAACGTCTTACGGGGAGCCGCTTCCTCTGCCCGGGCCGAACTGGCGGCCGCTAATGAGACCAGGCCGGCAGTGCCGACAGCCTTCAGTAAATCACGTCGCGTCGTCGTGGTAGGGTCGAGCATGCGAATTCCTTTGGCTGGAGCAGTGTCACGGATGGTTCGCGAGGAGGCACTAACATAATGGATCGTGACCGAGATTGCGAACTGAGCAACCCTCGCTCAAAGCAACGCGGTAATGCTGCGATCCAGATGGACATAGCCACCATCAACGTGAATCAACTGGCCCGTCGTGTGACTCGATTTCGCAGAGAGCAAAAAGGCCACCATGTTGGCGATTTCTTCGCACGTCGTCATCCGATGCTCGAACGGAATGCGCGCTTCGATCTGGGCACGGATGGCTTCGGGATTGGCCAGCGTGGCCAGCCAGGTGGCATACATTGGCGTCCAGCATTCGGCCACGATCACGGCATTCACGCGAATGCCATATTTCGCCAGCTCCACAGCCCATTCGCGGGTCAAGGCATTGCGTCCGCCGTTCGCCGCTGCATAGGCTGATGTCCCACCCTGGCCAGTTTCGGCCACCTTCGAGCCCACGTTGACGATCGCTCCGTGCGACTTCTTCAGTTCGGGAAGGGCAAAATGAGCCATTTCATAGTAGTGAATCAGATTCTTGCGCAACGAGGCGAGAAACCGTTCTGTATCGCCGTCCTCCAGATTGACTCCGTCATTGACACCAGCATTGTTGACGAGCCCATCAATCCGCCCCCATTGTGCAACAGTCTGCTCGACCGCCCGGCGGCAGTCCGAGGTCTCATTCAATTCTGCTGCGACAGACCATGCCTGACAGCCCTGCGCGACAATTTCCCGAACGGCATTCGCATTGTCGGCAGAATTGCGTCCAACGATGACCGGAACCGCCCCTTCGGCCGCGAGGACCTGAGCCACGCCGAGGCCGATCCCTTTGGCTCCGCCCGTGACGAGTACAATCTTGTTACGTAATCCCAGATCCATGAAAGACTTTCGTATAAAATACCGTGTGGGTCAGGGATCGATGCGAGATTCAGTCGCATTTTCCTTGCATTCCTGTTACGAACAAGGCTATAACCTAAGTGGGTCGAGCGCTTTAGTCTGCCAGATTATCTCAATCTTCCAGATTCGGCCCCTTCAAAATGATGGATTCTTAGGTCATTTCACGTGTTCGAGTCGTGCTACAACGTGCTTCGCATCGCGCAGCGCCGCCTTCTGGTGGCCGCCGCCGTGATCGCGGCATGTCTTGTGGCAAGTCCCGAAGCGGCTCACGCTTCGTGCGGTGACTACGTCATCATTGGCGGCACACAGCCGGGTTCCCACTCGGATACATCGCCCATGGCCAGCAGCCATTCGGGATCGAATCGTGGAATCCCAATGTGTCGTGGAGCGGGTTGCCAACAACGACGTAACGTACCGGCGTCTGCTCCCCAGCGTATCACAATCGATGAACATAGCTGGGGTTGGTTACCCAAGCTGTCTGCTTCAACCTCTGAATCTTGGGCTCTCTGCGCCCCCACTGAACCACCGATGTGTGCCGTTTTTATGGCCACCGGCATGTTTCGGCCACCGCGATTGACCGCGGGCCTCTAAGGTCCGCCAGAGCAGTTGCGCGCAGTCAAAGGTGCATTCGCCAAGGCGATTTCACCGACAAAGTTGCGCTCCATGCCAGCCGGTTGGCGTAGGCCTCCGGATTCTTTGGCATGCCTGGCTCGACAAATACTTCTGTTCCCGCGCTGGAAGTGGGGACGACGGAATCCAAGGTCTTTCGCCCCAGCCGCGTCTGATATCGTCAGGGGATGGCCTCCAAAGCGAGGCGTGTCATCTATCATTTTTCTGTGCTTTTTTGTGTTTTCAAAGCAGAGTTATCTTACTCATTTCATCGTTCAAAGAATTTCTGCTTTCCAAGGGTTTGATCATGTTGTCTCAGAAACGTCGTCCTGGTTTTACTCTCATCGAACTGCTGGTCGTGATTGCGATCATCGCGGTCCTGATTGCTCTCTTGTTGCCTGCCGTACAGCAGGCCCGTGAAGCCGCCCGTCGGTCGCAGTGCAAGAACAACCTCAAGCAAATGGGGCTGGCCATGCACAACTATCACGATACCTATAAAGTGTTTCCATCCGCTTCTGGAGGCAACGGTTTCTCGCCCCATGCCCGAGTTCTGCCATACATCGATCAGGGCCCGCTCTATAACACGCTGAACTTTCAGACGACGACTTCGATCAGCCAATCTTCAGTCCCCACCGATGCCAATAATGCCGCCGCCTGGGCCATGTCGCTGACGGTGTTCCGCTGCCCGACAGATGTGGACACCCTGCCGGCCGCATCATCAGCCGGGGGCCGTAACAACTATTGGACAAACTCTGGCACCGGAGTCCTCAATGGAGCTCCTGGAGTGTTGCCCTCAGACACCAATTACGGCATGCCCGAGAATAATGGCTCGATCATTCAGAACAGATACGTGGGCCTGCAGGAAATCACCGATGGTGCCAGCAATACGGCTCTCATGTCGGAAAAGCGGCTCGGCGACGGGAGTAACGCCATCACGACGCCGGCCACCGACACCTACGCCCCCGGCACCTATCCCAGCAACGCAGATGAGGCCTATCAGTTTTGCATGGCGACCGACGTGACCGACTTGTCAAAGCAGGGCAAATCCAACATCGGGGTGTCGTGGCTGGCTGGCTCGAACGATTCCACGTTTTACTTCCACGCTCAGCCTCCCAACGGCCGTTCGTGCCGATTCCCACCCAGTCGCATGTCGTCAACGGCCAATAGCCTGCACACCGGCGGGGTCAATACGTTGCTATGTGATGGCGGAGTCCGCTTCGTTTCGTCCAACATCAGCCTGGTTGTCTGGCGGGCCATCGGAACGCGAAATGGAAATGAAGTCGTGGGCGAATACTAACGCCAGGTTGGTATCGTTTACCCCTAACCCGTGATCCCATTCGAGTTCGTTGAAGGCCTGTTTGATGTCCATGAGTCTGATTCCAAACTCACCGCGCGGACTGCTGATTGCCGCGTTGATATGTTTCGCGATCGTCGGCTGCCAGCCGTCTGCCAGCAATCTGTCAGTAAACGAACCTCAAGCCCGTGAGGCTTGCGCAAAGTTCCTGACAGCCTGGAAGGATGGCAAACAATTGAACGATCTCAAACCGAACATCATTGGCGGAGACTTCGAGTGGAGCAACGGGCTGAAACTGATCGGTTTTGAGTTGCTTCCGAAGACCCATAACGACGGGGCAAATTTGCATATCCCCGTCCGCCTGACCGTTCAGAACGCGAAGGGTCGCGAGTCCAAATCAGAAGTCATTTACACGGTCAGCACTTCGCCGGCAGTTACTGTTTTCCGTGAATAGCCGTCTCCTTAATCCAGCGTGCTCGCGCATCACCTCTATGCAGCACGTTGAAATCCACCCGGAACATAAAACATGCGAATTTCCTCAACGTTGATGCTTGGTCTCTTGCTCGCTCCATTAGGCAGTGTCGGGGCCGCCGAGCCTACGAAAGACTCTCCCCGCCCGCTGCCCATCACTCGCCCGGAGATGAAACAACTGATCGAGGACGTTAAGGTCCGCAAACCTCGGATTACGTTGCCCGAATTGACGGCTGAAGAGCAAGAGCAGCAGGGGGGAAGGCAGGGTGATAACTATGAAGGGCGATTGCGAACCCACTATCTGAAAGGTATCGACGATGGCCGAACCGGGGGCCGAGGACCCGGTGGCGGAACGCCCGGAGCAGGCGGTGGCCGAACGGGAGGCGTGCGTGGACAACAGCCGCAGGATCCCAACATGACGCTCGACAACGCCTTCAAAGTCGAGCTGTTCTGGATCGTTTCACGAGCCAACAACTGCCAATACTGCATCGGCCATCAGGAGTCAAAGCTGCTCGCAGCCGGACTCACCGAAGATCGCATTGCCGCACTTGATTCCAACTGGTCCGAATTCAAACCAGAAGAGCAAACTGCGTTCGCGTTTGCTCGTAAATTCTCGTTCGAACCACACCTGCTATCCGATGCCGACATCGACGGCTTGCGGAAGAACTATACCGATCCCCAGATTCTGGAAATGATCCTGTCGATGGCCGGCAATAATTCGATCAATCGCTGGAAGGAAGGAGTGGGAGTTCCTCAGCGCAAGGACGAAGGGGGCTATTCCCGCCGCGAACCTGCTCCTGAGGCGACCGCCACCGAACAAGCCGCCGACGCCAAGCTGCCGCGCGGCACGTACCTGACTCCCACCTCAGCGGCCTACGCAAAGAAGATCAGCCGTGTCGCCCCGCTCGTGAAGGATGAAAAGACCGGCGAGGTGACTCAGGCGACCGTCAATCAGCGGCCCCCGCTGGAATCCCGCGCAGTCGTAGAAGAAAAGCTCGCGGCCTGCAAGCAACGCAAATCACGGCTGCCCCTCGTGGAAGAAGCCGCCGCACGTACGATCCTGGCTGACAAGTGGAAAGATGCCGCACCATTGCCGAATTGGGTCCGATTGCTGGTGACCTTCCCACGCACCGGAGTCAGCCGCATCACGACAACGGTCTCCTCGGAAGAGAAGGGCGACCTGACGCCGCTCTTGAAGGCGCAACTGAGTTGGATCGTCGCCCGCCAGGACCGAGCCTGGTATGCCTTGGCCCTCACTCAAAAACGACTGCACGAACTGGGGCAATCGGACGATCAGATCTTTGCCCTGGATGGCACCTGGAAGGAATTCACACCCCGCGAACAAGCATTGTTCGTCGTCGCGAGACAACTCGGTGCCTCGCCTGTCGTGTTGACGGACGCCGAGGTCGCCAAGGCCGTAGAACTGGCCGGCCCGCGAGACGTCGTGCAAGCCATCAGCTACACCACCAACCGCGCAGCGTTCAACCGCATCACGGAAGCGGCCGGGCTGCCAATCGAAAAGTAGCCCAGGGGACGTCCGATCGTACAACATGTAACAGAATCTCGGCACCCCCTGGTTCTCCGAAACCAATCTTGCAAAGTGGTGCCATAACCGACTAACTCGCGAAAAAAGTGAGGCAGATCACGGTCGGAGAAATCCAATGGCAAATATTGACGATAATCAGGGGTATGGGTAAGTTGGTTTATGGAGACCCAATATGACAAACTCATTAAACCTCTCGCTCACCGATGAACTTCGCGCATTCATCGACCGTAATTGCGGAGATGGAACTCTGTACGCGACGCCAAGTGAGTTCGTGCGCGACGTCCTTAGACAGCGAAAACTTCAGTTAGAAGCCGCTCAAGTCCGTGATGCGATTCTGGAAGGTTACCAGGATGCGATTGAGGGCCGAGTCGTCACATTTGAAGGCGATCTGCGAAGCCTTCTCAAGAAGGCCGGCAAGTGAAGTCCGGCCTATTGTTGACCCAGCGAGCTCTGGGTGACATCCAAGATCTATTCGCGCATTCTAAAGATCTATGGGGCAAGGCCACTGCTGATAAGTACTTGAACGCCATCGAGCGTGCCCTCGCGAGACTTCAAGAACAGCCTAACCTGCTTCAAGAAGATCCCGAACTTCACTCTGCCTTGAAGTTTTATCGGGTCAATAAGCATTTGTTGGTTTGTGACGCGCAGTCAACATCCATCGTTGTGCTAGCCGTGATTCACGCCAGCATGGATATTCCGGCCAGGCTTTCTGAGTTGCAGCCGATGCTGAGCACCGAAGTCGAACTGCTTCATGAGAAACTTCGCCCGAGGAAGCCAAGGGAATAAGCGAAAACCAGGCTCTGGGAATTGCGATCGAGTGACAACTCCAAACGCAAACAGCCGCCCCAAAAAGGAGCGGCTGTTTGTCAGCGACCAACTGACGTTCTGCGTTGATTCGTGGCTTACGCCTTGAAAATCTTCTCGCGGCCAACCGTAACGTTCTTCGTCGCGTTGCGAGTATCCAGCACCAGGCTGGAATGCTGCACGATGAAGTCATAGTTGTAGGCCGAGTGATCCGTCGCGATCAACACGACGTCCTGGCTCGCCAGGAATTCCGGGGTCAGCGGTGTGCTGTCCATGTCCGGAACATTGTGATGACGCACCTGAGGCAGCTTGGGCACCCACGGATCGTTGTAGGTCAACAGGGCACCGCGCTCACGCAGCAAGTCCATCAGTTCGAATGACGGGCTTTCACGCGGATCGTCGACGTCCTTCTTGTACGCGACACCCAGCATCAGGACCTTGCTGTTCTTGATCGGTTTGCCAATATCGTTCAAGCGTTCGGCCAGCTTGTGGATGACATATTCCGGCATGTGCGTATTGACTTCACCCGCCAGCTCAATGAACCGCGTGGCCATGCCATATTTACGAGCCACCCAGGTCAGATAATACGGGTCGATGGGAATACAGTGCCCGCCCAAACCAGGACCAGGGTAGAACGCCTGGAAACCAAACGGCTTGGTCTTCGCGGCGTCAATGACTTCCCACACGTCGATGCCCATCTTGTCGAAGAGCATCTTCAATTCATTCACCAGGGCGATATTCACGCAACGGTAGGTGTTTTCGAGAATCTTGCAGGCTTCGGCCACTTCCATGCTCGAGACGGGCACGACTTGCACGATGGCCGAGCCGTACAATTCCTGGGCCAGCACCGAGCTCTGCGGATCGTAGCCGCCAACCACCTTCGGGATACCGGCAGCCGAGAATTTCGGGTTACCCGGGTCTTCGCGTTCCGGACTGAATGCCAGGAAGTAATCTTCCCCAGCCTTCAGGCCCGTCGCTTCGAGAATCGGTAGGACGACATCGCGAGTCGTGGTCGGATAAGTTGTGCTCTCCAGGACAATCAACTGTCCCTTGCGGAGCGTCGCGGCAATGTATTTCGCAGTATTTTCGACATAGGTCAGATCGGGATCGCGGCTTTCCGACAGCGGAGTCGGGACGCAGATCAGGATCGTGTCAGCGTCCGCCAGGCGACGCATATCGGCCGTCGCTTCGAACTGCTGGAGTTCATTCCACTCTTGAATGGTCTCCGCTTTGATGTGCTTGATATAGCTTTGGCCGGCCTGCAAGGCATTGACTTTACGTTCGTCAATGTCATAGCCGATGGCCTGGAAGCCCGACTTCACGAACGCACTGATCAGCGGCAGGCCGACATAGCCTAACCCGACGACTCCGATTTTCGCCGTGCGATTCCGGATTTTCTCGGACAATTGCCGAGCCAGCGGGTTCAACAAGACGGGAGTTTCGGACATGGTGACAGATGCCGGTTCGACACAAACAGTAGCCATCGGTGACTCGACCTCACGGGGTACAACGTGACAAATGGGATGCGTAACAGATAGTTCTCTAGCACACGGATCAATTTCACCGGTCGTTTTTGACAGGCGCAATGCGAATCCCACGAACGGCAATTAACAAAAAAGCCAAATTCGTGCCAGACCAATCCCTCCCGGGACCGTATCCAGTGTGCTGGTTCAGCAACATTAGGTCATGGCAGCCAGATGTCCAGAAAAAACACCATGTCTCAGGAACAAGACACGCCTGCCAGATCGCGTAGCAAGGTTTGACATGACGTAATCGAAATGTGGCGAACAGGCATCAAAAGCATGTCGCATCCGCGGGACGGGTCGACCAAGACAGCAGTCGACAGCGAATTAAAAGAGGCAGCGAATCAATCCGTCAGCAGTCAGCCCGCCTTATTCGCTGTCTCCTTTAATTCGCTGCCGATTCCTGTATGACTTCATTACCGCTTACAGTTCCGGTTCGTTCGGTTTTTCCAATTCTCGCGTCTGGATGAACAACGCCTTCTTCTCACCCGGCAGAGTAAAATCGAACCCGCAAGTCTTGAAGAACTCTTCGGACGAAGTAATCGCCATGACTTCGAGGATATCCAGCTTCTTCGCGCAGTCGACGCACGCCGTCACCAACCGTTGTCCAATACCCATGCGGCGAACTTCCGGTGCCACCGCCAGACTGCGGAGCTCGGCGAGCTTGTGAGAATAGATCTCCAGGGCCGCACAGCCCACGATCCGGCCCTCGTAGACCGCGACGTAACAATGCGCGACCAGAATCTCCAGTTCCATCGTCGTCCGCCGCAGCAGCCGCCCCTGTTGCACGAAGGGCTCGATGAACTTGCTGAGTTCTGCCACATCCGAGATCGTCGCTCGGCGGATAATCACTTCGGGATGGATTTCGGGGTCCGACATGGTGTTCCAACGTCATTGCAAGGCGATTCACGATTGAAAATGCTGTTCCAGGACCCGTCTGCGAAACGTAAAAATCCGCTCCAGATCCCGCCGCACCAGGAGGGCATGCATCAGCCGACCGCCGGGAACCTTGTATTCCACCCGGTCCCGGACGAGCGTTCCGCCCTCGTGTGCTTCAAATGTATGCTCATGGACCCAGAAGTGGTAGGGGCCTTTGAGCTGCCGATCCACAAATCGCACCGGCGGCTCCCAGACTGAGATCTCGGTTCGCCAGCGAATGGGCACGTAGTGCAGCCGTAATCTGTAATCGATGAGCTGCCCGGTGTGCATGTCGATCGGCCGCGGCGTCAGCACTTCAAAATGGAGCCACGGCGGTGTAATCGCCTCCAGGTTTGCGGCATCTCCAAAGAAGGGAAACACCGTTTCACGTGGAACAGGAAACCATTGATCGGTCGCCAGCAAATAGGCTCCGGGCCGCGCAGGATGACGGGTGATCTGAATTTCGGACATGCAAGTACCACGGTTAGGGGAGTTCTCAGTTCATCCGGACCCACCGAGTTTTATTAACCTGAAATTGTAGAATGCCGGAAAATGATCCGTCTGAATGAACCTCGCACTAACAACGGCGCCTGGGTTGCGAGATGAGCCCATGCTGTGTTATCACGTGATTCGAGTTCCTGGTAGAACAGTGAATGTGGTTGACGCGAGGGCGAGGCTCCTGCAGTCAAAGACGGTGGCCTTGGGGAGAAAGTAGCCTTCACGCTCCGCGTGAAGATAGCCAGGCGCGCGGACAAGCGTTTAAGGCTTTCAACGTCGAGCGCACGCTCGGCTATCTTCACGCGGAGCGTGAAGGCTACTTTGGAAGAAGTTCCTTGGAAGCCCCGGCAGAACTGAGAACACCATGTCCGAAACAGTCGAAACTGACTTACGCCGCGTCATCTTGCAAACGCTCGAGAGCTGGCACGCCGCAGGCATTTCCCATTTGACGTCCATCCCTGTCCTGGAAGCGCCGGCCCCCGCGCCCGCCGTGGAGGCGCCCCTCCCGGTTGCATCAACCACAGAACCCGACCCAGCCCAGACGACAACCACCGAACCGACTTATCCCCCAGAATCATCCACAGAAACGACATCCGACATGGCCAAGAAACCGGCCGCCGCCAAACCCACAGCCGGGCTCGATCTGGCCGCACAAGTCGCCGCCAAGGCTCAAACGGAATTGCGTTCAGGCAAACCCCTGTCGCGCCCCCAGCGGATCACCGAGCTCCAGGTGTTGCAACAAAAAGTCGCCAAATGCACGCGTTGCACGGAACTCGCCGAAACACGCACGCAAACCGTCTTCGGTGTCGGCAATCCCGAAGCACGACTCGTATTCGTGGGTGAAGCACCGGGAGCGGATGAAGACGCTCAAGGCGAACCGTTCGTCGGCCGGGCAGGGCAGTTACTCAACAAGATCATCGAAGCGATGAAGCTCCAGCGGGAAGACATCTACATCTGTAATATCCTGCGCTGCCGTCCCCCGGGCAATCGGCTGCCGTCACCCGAAGAAGCCGGCCACTGCCGCGAGTACCTCGACGGGCAGCTCGGAATCATCCAACCGGAATACATTGTCTGCTGGGGCACGTGTGCCGCCCAAAACCTGCTGAGCGAGACCAACACCATCGGCAAACTCCGCGGCCGCTTTTTCCAATACGGCGGAGCCAAGGTCCTGTGCACATACCATCCGTCCTACTTGTTGCGGAATCCCGCCGCCAAGAAGGATGTCTGGGAAGACATGAAGATCCTGATGAAGGAGATGGGCCTCCCGATTGATTGATGAAAAACCCCCGTGGCAGACGCTGCCAGCGTCTGCGAACCAACGCAAGCAGCGTCGGCCACGAGGACCCCGACAACGATGCGACTTCTTTGATTTCTTCGGTGCCCCTTATTCTGATCAAATGTGCACAAAAGGGTGCGTAGGTGAGCCGGGCAGCGTGAGTCCCCGGATTCTTCGTCCTTCGTGACCTTCGTGACCTTCTGTAAAAAGAATAATTGGAACAGAAGGTCACAAAGGACACGAAGAACTGCTTAATTTTACTCTCTACTCACTCCATTCAGCTCTGTCGC
>JAQGHS010001034.1 GCA_028291605.1 Planctomycetaceae bacterium
GGATGGCCCACACACATTCCAGGTCCGCGCCACGGACCCCGCCGGCAATTCCACGACCGCAAGTCGCTCATTCCAAGTCGATACGACGCCGCCGATGGTCACGATTACCCCCGGGGTCGGCGGAAACACCAGCACCCCCACCTTCAATCTGAGCGCCCCCGAACCGGTCACCTTCGAGTGCCGCATCGACAACGGCGAATTCGTTTCCAGCTTACCGCAGTTCACGACCCCCTTTCTGGCCGATGGTGTCTATGTCCTGGAGGTTCGCGCCACCGACTCCGCAGGCAATGTGGGCACCGGCACGCACCAGTTCACGGTCGATACCGCGCCCGCCACGCTGATTTCTATTGAGGTCACCCCGGTCAATGAGACCGTCGCGGCGGGCTTCACTCGGCAGTTCATCGCCACAGGCATCTTTAGCGATGCCTCGCTGCGGGACCTGACCAGCGACGTGACCTGGACATCAACCCGACCCGCGGTCGCCAGCGTTAGTAACGCAGTCGGCAGCAGTGGGCTGGCCGCGACCACAGCCCCGGGCACAACGGAGATCGCGGCTGTGCTCGACAGCGTCATGGGGTCAACTGTCCTGAACGTCACGGATGCCGTGCTGACGTCGATTGACGTCACCCCGCTCAATCCGACCGTCGCCGCCGGCCTCACTCGGCAGTTCACCGCCACTGGCACCTTTAGCGATGCCTCGACGCTCGATCTGACCAGCAGCGTGACCTGGGCCTCAACCAACCATGCGATCGCCATAATCAGTAACGCAGTCGGCAGCCAGGGACTGGCCACGGCGGCAGCCACCGGAACAACCGCGATCTCGGCTTCGCAAAACGGCGTCCTGGGGACCACCGTGTTCACTGTCACGGAAGCGGCGCTGATCTCGATTGAGGTCACTCCGCATAATCCGGAAGTAGCCATCGGCCTGACGCAGCAGTTCAGCGCCGCGGGCCTGTTCAGCGACGGTTCGTCGCAGGACCTGACCAGCAGCGTGACCTGGGCCTCAGCAACGACAGCAGTCGCGACGATCTCCAGCACGGGATTGGCCGAGACCCTGGCCGCTGGCACGAGCGTGATGACGGCGTCGCGGGATGGCGTCACCGGCTCGACGTCGCTGACCGTCCTGTCAGTGGATGACCAGCTGGCGATTCTGCGGGCCCGGGTGATCGCCTTCCGCTCCGAATGCGTGCTCACCCACGGCCGAGCCCATTCCCTGCTTGCCAAGCTGAATCTCCACGGCAACGACCGAGACGTTCATAAGGTCGAGGCCTTCCTCAAGAAAGTGCACGCCCAGACCCGGGCCGGCATTTTTACGGAAGAGCAAGCCGACACATTATTGAGGCCAGGCAGCATCCTGCTGCTGAGCGTGCAGCGGCACAGCTAGCCTGACAATCCCGGACCGGTCACGCAGTTGGCCTCCCTTCGGACTTCCGGGGACCGCATCAGGTCGAAGACTGGATTCATTCTTTCGGTGGGACAGTCAGGCAATATAAGAACTCTCCGCCACGGATAAACATTCGCTTGCCGCTGAATGTCGGGGTACCGCCCGAACCGGCTGGCAGCGCATTCTTGTTGATCGCTGCGTCCTCATCTGCAGTCTCCAGAACGATCGTTTGTCCCGAATCATCGCTGATGAACAGGCGCTGGCCTGCGAGGCAGGGACTTGAAAAGACGTTGGCCTTACTGTCTGGCTGGGCCGCGGGAAGTTCAAGCACTCGGCTCAGGATGGTTTTGCCGGAACCACTGTCAATCACGTAGTGCTTGGCGGCTTTGTCGACAAGATGGATTCGGCCATCTTTGATCAACGGCGAAGCGAAGAATTCTCCTTCCAGCTCACCTGCCCACAGCTCCTTGCACTCGAATGGTTCTTCCACGGTCTCCGGAAGCTGCACGGCGCTCATTGTGCCGTCCAGGAAATAGACATTGCGGCCCTCCACAACGGGGCTGGTATACGTGCAGGTTCCCAGGTCCGAAGCCAGCGTCTTTCCGTCCGACACACGCACCACGTCGCCCTTGGGGGTGACTACCAGATCCACGTCGCCGATTCGAACTGCGACGGGCGTACCATAAGAGGCCCGGGCCTGCTGATTCTCCCACACCAGCTTTCCCGTCGCAGAATCCAGGCAGACCAGCGAACCGAAATGGACCAGCAAGCGGTTACCAATGAGCACCGGTGAGGAAGTTCTGCCATTCACCGTTGTCCGTCGCACGTCGTACCAGTTCTTCCAACGGCACTCGCCGTTCAAATCGTGGCAAGAGACGATACCCGTTCCGAAGAATGTCCAGATCCACTTGCCCTCGCTGACTACAGTCGGTGTCGCATCGCCGTATTGGCTGCCGTGCCGCCCCCCCTTGCTGGCTGCTTCCGGTGAAATGTCCTCCAGCCGATGAACCCGGCGCCAGAGCTCGCGACCGGACTCAGCATCGACACAAATCAGTACATCCGGCTCGGAGGTCAGAAACACGCGAGATCCGACGACGACAGGTGTTGAGTTGCCTTTACCGACCGCTGTTTTCCAGAGGATATTGCGGTCCGCTGACCAGGATGTGACGGGATCGGCCAACGGATACCGGCCGCTGCCATCGCCGCGCCAGCCGACAGACTCGGTCGGTTCCGCATTCGCCGTTGCGCACCGGCCAGGTCGCACCAACAACAGAGCGCAGATCGCACAAACAATGCCGAACACGACGCATCTATGCCATTGGCACTTTCGATTGGCCGTAGCGGAACGCGTGAGAGTTCGGATCTGACGTCTGACAAATTCAACGACGCGGCAATTCCCAATCGGGGGCCGCGTATTCAACGTGGATGTCATTCAGTCCTCGCGGATGCAATAGAGGTACTCTTCCCCGCGCAGGTACATCGCCCGACCTTCGAAGAAGGGCGAAGTGTAGAACGACTCCTGCTTGCTCGGATTTCCGCCCAGACCGGAAAGGTGAATGTTTTCAATGTAGTTCCGGTTGACTTCCGTGAGTTTCTGTCCCGGTTCAATGATGTGGGTGTAGCCAGCATCATCCGTGATGTAAATGTTTTCACCAGCCAACGTGGGACTGGCGGCGACCCCATACAAATAACGGTTGTAGCGGTTGTAACCGTCCAGATACTGCCGATAGACAGCCTTCTTGGCGTTGGTGTCGACCGCGGTCAGCCCGCCACCCATCTCGATCGAATACACCACGCCTTTTACAAACAGTGGAGATGCCACGGTGAAGACCGCGCCGGGGTGACGGGTCGGCATCGTGACGTCTTTGCCATCGAGAGCCAGAATCGTCTCGCACTTGGCGTCCTTGCTGTCGTGTCCGGGAGCCTTGATCGTGATGAAGCCCGCGGGATCTTTCCAACCCTTCCAGTGGCACGGGTTGTACATCATGTCGCGCTCCACGACCGGCGTCAGAACCCCCCAGGTGTCCAACCCGCTGGGACAGATCACGGTGCCGTCGGAAACGCGGTGGAGATAACGGTTCAGAAGGATGGCGGGCTTGTCACCCACCTGCACAATCTGCGGTGAAGAACTGCCGTGACCGCCGTTTTGCCAGTCGTCGGGGCTGTTTCGCCAAAGTTCCTTACCCGTGCGCGCGTCCAGAGCGATGAGCGTCATGTTGGCCGCGTAAATCAGCTTACCGTCCACTAACGCTGGCGAGTAATGCGTACCGTGTTCCGGAGAACCAAGCGACCCGCCGTCGTGCCAGCTCCACACCCGTTTGCCGTCCAGGGTAAAACACGAAATGACATACGAGCCGGGCCCCTTCATTCCGCCGCCGCAGGCCCAATAAACGTACTCGCCATCGCTCAGCGGCGTCGCATTGCTCGACGAGACTTCGTTCTTATACATCTGGGGATATTTTTTGCGGCTGATGGCAGCGAACGCATCGTGAATCGCCCGCTCGGCATCCGTCCTGGTTTTGAGAGTCTGTTCGAAATCGGCCTCGGCTGCGGACGGCAGCCCGATGGGCGAGACTGCCCCGTTGATGTCAATCACAACCTGCTCATCGAGTTTCTTCAGGCTGCCGACCAGCGGATCCAATTTTTCCCGGATCTCGGGAGCCGTGCGCTGGGTGTCGCTCAGCGCGTCGTAGGGAGTGTTGGTCTGCAACCACAGGATTTTGCCGGTCTTCTTGTCGAGACACAGCAGATCGGTCATGTTTGACCCGACGAAGATTCTGTCGCCCACGACGATCGGCTGAGACATGCTCCGTCCGGTCATCTTGGTCATCCAGGCAATGTTCTTGGTTTCATAGGAAACCGGCAGGACAGGCTCCAGATACGCGGCGAATCGCCAGAGGCTGACCCACGAATTCTGTCCCGTCGCCTTGACCGCCTCGTCACTGGCGACTTTAACCAGCAGACGGTTCCAGCCTTGCTGCAGCGGGATTTCGACGTTGTGGTTGTGCTTCACGTCGACACTCGTGCCGTTCAGCAATACTTTCAGGGCCTTACCCGAATAGTTGAGGCGCAGCATGACCTTGGCGGCGGCAGGTGAGTAGACGTACGTGTGAGCGTAGGCGACCTTGTTATCCAGGGACACTGTCGGCTTCTCGTCCGCCACGGTTTCGGGAAGGTTGCCGAACGCGTAAACGAAGTCCACATTCAGATCACCGCAGGTTCCTTCGTTATGGTAGTGACGGCTTTGAGTCTCGATCCCCGTTCGAAGATACCGCCAGGTGGTATTCCCGACCTTTCCATCTCGCACCGGTTCAACCTTGGCCTCTCCTTGCAGGAAGTCCATTGAGAGATTTACTGCGGGATCATCCGCACTGAAGGGACCAGCCACCAGCCAGTCCTTGACGGTGAAATACTCCAGCGCGTGGCTCGCGGAACCCGGATTGCCGGTCGGCTTGTCCGCCTGGTACCGGATATCCGTCGTCGATCCCCGGGTTCGTCGGCTCCATGTGCGGGGCGGTGTCGCTTCAGGAAAACGTCCGGTCCAGTCACCGCGCCAGCCCACCGGTCGTTCGGGTGTCGGCTTGAAATCCGACGAACCGAGCGGCGCGTGTTTCGCATCCGGTTCAGCCGCAGCCACAAGTTGGCCCAAGCCAACTCTGTGACTGGACGCGAGTACAAAGAGAACGAACAGGCAGGGAATCCAAAGATACTTCTGACGGGTGTTGATCATGTCATCCCTGTGAACTACGAGTGGGGACAATTCCCGCAACGAATGAGCTTGCAGGTCTGAATTGACAAAGCCGGAAGGACAAAGGTGTGACTGACATGTCAAAATTCATTTCATGAGCCACACGCAGCCGAACGTAACAGGCAACTTGCCCGCGATGGTCAAACGACTGATGTTGAACGACAACGGACTGCGAGTCAAGTTGAGTCTCAAGGAGATAGAATCCCATCTGAGCACTCCGATTGGCAAAGTACGAGGCGAAGGCAACTGCGGAAGGGCGACCGACCTTTGGAAGGAATCCGGAGCCAAACCAACCTGATCCCCAGACCATAGCATCCTGAGCCGGATTTTGCGACTCCTGTTCCCTCCTACTGATATCCATCCCACTCCGTGAACTGGGTCCTAACGGCCACTTAAGACTTTGAGTATCTGCTACGGCCCCACTTGGATTTGGCGAGTGGCGTTGTTCGTATTATTGCCGCCGATATTGGTGATTTGGAACTTGATTATCCGGCTACCGGCCAGCTTGTCAGTCGTTTTAAATCCGATGCTTCGTAGCAGGTTTTGAATCGCATTCTGCGTCGCACCGGCATTGAACTGAACGGTCAATGCCTCAGCTTTCGTACCGCCGGCAATGGATCCGATCACTGTGCCACCGAATAAAACGCTCTTCCCTTTCACGTCGATCCCGTTCTGTTCGATGATTGACAGCGTGTCCTTCGACGATTGGCCGGAAACTTTGAGCATTGAACCGGCAAACAGTAAGGTCGGCGAGTCGACATCCGAGATGGCGGCGGCGGGATCAACGGCCAAGACGGCCTTGCTGGAGATGTGAAAGAGGATTGGCTGTGGGCTCATCGTAATTGTCGTCGGATCGTCTACCGGCAGCACGTTGACTTGAAATGTCTGGTTTGACGAAATCAAACCGTCACTGACAGATAGTGTGATGATGGCGGAACCGTACTGATTGGCCAGCGGCGTGACCAGGACACTACGGTTCACACCCGTGCCGCTGATAACGAGATTCGAATTAGGTATGAGCAAGCTATTAGAAGACGTGGCAGTCACAATCAAATTTCCGACGGGCGACTCCGGGTCTCCAATATAAAATTGCAGGATCCCCGTGGTCGAATCTTCTGCAATTGCTTGCGCAGCAATTTTTGAAATCGTCGGCGCTTCATTGACGTTCGTGACGTTAATCGTGAGCGGCTTCTCGAAAGACAGTCCGCCCTGATCCGTGACTCGCACCCGAATCGCATAACTGCTCTTGGTCTCAAAGTCGGTTACGGGTTTGATCGTCAGGGTATTACCGGTAATGGCAAAGCTGGCGTTGTCGGTACTGCCAGTACCTGCAACAAGACTATAAATGTATGCGTCCCCGGAATCAGGATCGGATCCACTGAGAGTCCCAACGGTCGCATTGGCGGCGTTGTTCTCAGTGATACTGGTCGTAGACAACGTGAGATCCGTCGGTGCCTCGTTGATATTCGTGACGTTAATCGTGAGCGGCTTTTCGAAAGACAGTCCGCCCTGATCGGTAACGCATAATCGGATCGCGTAACTGCTCTTGATTTCATAATTGGCGACCGCAGAAATGGTCAGGGTATTGCCGACAATCGCGAAGTTGCCGTTGTCAGCACTGCCGGTACCGGGGACCAGGCTGTAAGCAAAGATGCTACCGGCATCGGGATCGATTCCACTGATTGTCCCGACGGTGGCATTTATTGCGTTGTTCTCAGCAAGGTCAGTCAAGGACAGTATCAGATAGCTGGGGGCCTCATTGACGTTGGTGACATTGATGGTGAGCGGCTTCTCAAAGGACAATCCGCCCTGATCCGTGACTCGCACCCGGATTGCGTAACTGCTCTTGGTTTCAAAATCTGTCACCGGCGTGACCGTCAGAGTATTACCGGCAATAGCAAAGCTGGCGTTGTCCGTGCTGCCAGTGCCGGCAACCAGACTATAGGTGAATGTGTTGCCGGCATCAGGATCAGTTCCATTGAACGTTCCCACGGCAGCATTGGCGGCGTTGTTCTCGGAAATGCTGGTTGCAGACAGCGCGAGATCTGTCGGTGCCTCGTTGGCATTGGTGACATTAATAGCCAGTGGTTTCTCAAAGGTCAGGCCTCCTTGGTCGGTGATGCGAATTCGGATCGCATAGCTGCTCTTGGTCTCGAAATTCGTGATGGGGGAAATCTTCAGGACATTGCCCGCGATCGCAAAGTTGATGTTGTCGGTACTTCCAACTCCGGCAACCAGACTGTAGGTGAATGTTCCGCTGAAATCGGGATCGGTCCCGCTGAGTGTCCCGACGGTCGCATTAGCGGCGTTGTTCTCCGCAACGCTGGTAGTGGACAACGTGATATCAATCGGCGCTTCGTTGATATTCGTGACGTTGATAATGAGCGGCTTCTCGAATGTCAGTCCGCCCTGGTCTGTGACGCACAATCGGATCGCGTAACTGCTCTTGGTCTCAAAATTGGCGACGACAGAAATCGTCAGGGTATTGCCCACAATCGCGAAGCTGGAGTTGTCGGTGCTGCCGGTACCGGGAACCAGGCTGTAAGTGAAGACGCTACCGGCATCGAGATCAATCCCACTGATCGTCCCGACTGTGGCATTAATCGCATTGTTCTCTGCAAGATTAGCCAGGGACAATATCAGATAGCCGGGGGCCTCATTCACATTGATGACGTTGATGGTGAGCGGCTTCTCGAAAGACAGTCCGCCCTGATCCGTGATCCGCACCCGGATCGTGTAACTGCTCTTGGTCTCAAAGTCTGTCACTGGTGTGACTGTCAGGGTATTCCCGGCAATGGCGAAGCTGGCGTTGTCGGTGCTGCCAGTGCCGGCAACTAGACTATAGGTGAATGTGCTACCGGAATCAGGATCGATTCCATTGAAGGCTCCCACCGCAGCATTGGCAGAGTTGTTCTCGGAAATGCTGGCTGCAGACAGCGCGAGATCTGTCGGTGCCTCGTTGACATTGGCGACGTTGATGGTCAGTGGCTTCTCATAGGTCAGGCCACTTTGGTCAGTGACACGGATGCGGAGTGCGTAAGTGCTCTTGGCCTCGAAGTTCGTAATCGCGGAAATCTTCAGGACATTGCCCGCAATCGCAAAACTGCCGTTGTCGGTACTCCCCGCACCTCCAACCAGGCTGTAGGAGAATGTGCTGCCGGAATCGGGATCGATCGCGCTGATCGTCCCCACGGTGGCGTTGGCAGCGTTGTTCTCAGCAATACTGGTCGCGGACAGCGCGAGATCCGTCGGCGGCTCATTCACATTCGTAACATTGATAGTAAACGGCTTCTCGAATGTCAGGCCACCTTGGTCGGTCACTCGAATTCGGATCGCGTAACTGTTCTTGGCTTCGAAGTTGGCCACGGGAGTGATTGTCAGCGTATTGCCGGATATGTTGAAGTTGGAGTTGTCGGTACTGCCGGCGCCGGCAACCAGGCCGTAAGTGAATGTTCCGGCGGAATCATGATCGGTCTCGCTAACAGTCCCAACGCTGGCATCGGCAACATTGTTCTCCTCAATGTTAGTCGCGGATAGAACGAGATTTATTGGCGCTTCATTCACATT
>JAQGHS010000005.1 GCA_028291605.1 Planctomycetaceae bacterium
TCCGATTCTCATCCGCCAACCGTCGCAAGAACACCCACAACCCTACCAACAAAGCCGGAATCGGGGGCAGAATCACTGACAGCAGGCTGTAGCGGAACTCAATACTGCGGATCTCACGCTCGCTTTCATTACGAGCCTTTTCGATCTGCTGTTTCTTCCGGTTCTCAATTTCCGATTCCTCAATCGCCAGGCGACGAGATTCTTCTTCCTGCAGGATGCGGCTCTTTTGCAGCTTGGACCGTTCATCCAGAGTCTTATCGTTTTGAACGGCTTCGACCTGCTTCTGCAGACGCTTCTTGGCCTCTTCGAGTTGCTTCTTCGCTTCCTTCTCGGCCGAGTCACGTTCTTCATTGCGCTTCCGAGTGAAGACCTGTGTCTGGGCTTCGACGGCGGTCAGTGTGCGTTCCCTGGCACGTCGCTTCCGCAACGGAATTAAGGCCTCGTCACCCGCCAAATCGTCCACGCAGTCCAACGCAAACGTCACGTTGTCGAGACGCAGGTTGTAGAGGTCACGCTCGCGAATATCGAACATCGAATCTGAAATCAGGTCAATGTCTCAGACATAGATGACATTGACTTGCTCGGACTCGAACGGATCCTTGGTAGGTTTCGTAGCAGCCGGCTTGGATTTGATCTTCGCCGCCAGCACATATTGCTCACCGTCGGGCAGCATATGCGGAGCATCACGGTTGATTTGTGGCCCACCCATGCCGAAGAAGCTGGGAGTTTCTTTGATCAACTCTTCCCAGGCGATGGTTCCCGAACTGGTACTCGATCGCAGCAGCGGGACGAATTCCAACCCGGCGTTTTCGCGTTGACGAATGGTTCCCGGGAAGGGAACGAGCATCTCCTGCAGCCCACTGGTGACGGCACTCTTACCGCTGAAACCGCCTGCACCGGGGCTCTTCGCACCCACCCAGATCAGTTCGGGCCCGATCATCAATTCGGTGTATTCCGGGTGCGGTGTGTATTGGTCGAAGACGACCTCACCGTTGTCCCACGCGACACCCAGCAGATTCATCAACCGCGTCGCCTTGCCGTTGTCGGCCTTGGGCTGTGGCGGTGCCTGTTGTCCGCCGAAGGGACCACCACCACCGGCGGCCGGCTTTTGTTGACGCGGTGCATTGCCGAGATTGAACAACGGCACGGGGTCATCAAAGATCAACGTTGGCTTACCCTGCTTAACGTAGTCCACAAAGTTCTGCATTTGCGGTTCGGTCAACGAGGAGGGCAACGCGGCAATCAACACGTCGTAGCTGCCGGTGATCGGCGAATCGGCCATCACCTGCTCGACCTTGTATTCCTTCTTCAGCTCGGTGACGAACCGCCATTCGGGCGATTGCCGGAACGTGGCCGGATCAAATCCACCCGCCATCTTGACGTCGGTCGTCAGGATACCGATCCGGACTTCTTTGCTGGAAACGATCGTGCGAATCGAACGCGTCAATTCATATTCGACGGGAGTTCCCACGTCGAAGAACGGAATGACGACTTCCTTATCCGACCCGCTGCTGATGACGCAGCCCATGTAGATCGATTCGACTGAGAACTTACCGCCACGCTGGCTTTGCACCTGCTGCGGATTGATCCCGAATCCCTTGGCTTCATCGGCTGCCGTGCTGAACTGGTCAGTCTCGACGATACGAACCCGAACTTTGTCGCCACCAATCTGATCGAACTGACGCAACAAACCGATCAAGCTGCTGCGGGTCCCGACATATTCACCGGGCACCTTCGGGCTGATGAAGGCCTGAATGACAACCGGCTTCTTGGGATCGATGGACCGCAGCGTTTCGCGGGTCGTGGGATAGACACTGTAGATGCGTTCGGCAGTGAAGTCGGCTCGCATCCCGGCAAACCCGGAGACGGCAATGTTCAGACAGACCAGCGTCACAGCCAGAGCCACGCCGCGGGCCAAATAGTGCCAGCCCATCGAGCCGTGCGGACCGCCGCTCCAATGGCGTTTGGCAATCATCACCAGGTTGACATACAGCATGAACCCGGCGAAAGACACGAAGTAGAGGATGCCCGATAGCGGCACCATTCCCAAGCCGAAATCTCGCAGGTGCTCATCGATTCCCAAGTTGTTCAACTTCGACAGATTGCCCCAATCCGGGAACACAATCCGGCCTAAAGCAACGGGAATCGCACAAAACGCCGAACCCAGGATGAACGCCACAGTCGGACTGTTGGTCAGCACCGAGGCCACCATCGCGGCACTCAGCAGCGCAGCACCGGAGATCCAGTAACCAATGTAATTGGCCAGGATCAACATGAAGTCGAAATCGTAATCGATGGGGTTGAAGACCGACTTGCCCGTCAGGAACTTCAACACGATCGTGGTGCCGAAGACGAACGAAAACGCCAGGGCGGTCGTGTAAATCGCGAGCAGTGAAAAATACTTGCCCAGCAGGATTTCGACGTCGTGCGCCGGCAGCGTAAAGAGCAGTTCGTCGGTCCCCTGCTTCTTCTCCTCAGACCAACTGGTCATGGCGATCGCGGGGATGATGAACAGCAGAATGAGCGAGAACCAGCCATTGAGCTGATCCAGGGTTGCCTGGTTATCGGCAAAGAATTCGGGAGTGAATGCTCGAAAGGCCATCAAACCAACGAACGCCACCACGAACAGGTAGCCGATCACGCTTGAGAAGTAACTCAAGAAGTTGCGTTTGAAGACCGCGAGGATCACATGTGGTCGCAGGGCCATAGATGCTGTTTCCTCAAGTGAAGCTGATGTATTCCGTAACCCGACTCTCCTGAGTCGGGCAATTGTTTTCGAATCTCTTTCGCCAAATGACGGGGAAGAGCATCGCTCCTCCCCACCTTCGCATTTCTTCGTGTCCTTTGTGACCTTCTGTTCAAATCTCTTTTTTAACAGAAGGTCACGAAGGACACGAAGATTTGGAAGGCAATTCAAGTAGAAACTATTTCTACTTCATTTCGCTAAAATGATTCTTTTTTCATGCTCGGCTCGCCCGACTCTGGAGAGTCAGGCTACAAACTAAGCCTTACCCAACGTGAGCTGGCGGAACCGGGTTTCCATATCGACACCCGTTTGTTCCAGGTCATTCACACCACCGTCAAATACCAACCGGCCGTTGTTGATGACGATCACGCGGCTGCACATCGCCTTCACTTCCTGCAGAATGTGCGTCGACAGCAGAATGGTTTTCGTCTTGCTCAGGCTGATGATCAAGTCGCGCACATCGTGGACCTGATTGGGATCGAGACCGCTGGTCGGTTCGTCCAGGATCAAGACTTCCGGATCGTGCAAGAGTGCCGCTGCCATACCGACACGCTGCTTAAACCCGCGTGACAACTTGCTGATCGGCTTGCCCCACACGGTGGTTAACGAGCACTTATCAGCGACATATTCCAGCCGCTGCTTGAGATTGCTCCCCGACATTCCCCGGGCTTCGCCGAGATACTTCAGGATCGAATCAGGCGTCATTTCGGGATACAGCGGACCGTTTTCGGGCAGGTACCCGATCAGCGTTGCCGCTTGAATGCGTTCGGCGTAAACGTCGTGGCCACCGATGAATGCGGAACCCTCGGTCGGGGACAGGTACCCCGTAAGGAGCTTCATCGTGGTCGATTTCCCGGCACCATTCGGGCCGAGAAACGCACAGACCTGGCCGCGGGGAACCACAAAGGTGACCCCTTGAATGGCCGCGAACGGACCATAATATTTGCACAGGCCGCGGGCTTCGATCATTGCCTGCTTCTTATCATCAGCCATAGACACCTCATCCCAAAATCGTCTGTTACGAGCCAGAACCCGAAACGGAAGTTTTTTATCTATCGGTAGTCTTAAAATCAGGGCAAATCGCCGCCAAAACGGCAGAAATTCTCCGCTCTTGCTCCATGCTGCGTAGGAAATACGCATCCAGCGTGCCGAATGCGAGCTTTCACAGGCAGATCATGAAAAAACACGAATTCCGCAAGATCCCTGCGATTTTGAGGGAATCGCTGCCCAATCGCGGATTCAAAAGAATCCTGTCAAAATGGCAAACACGATTCAGAAGATCACATTTGTGAAATTGCGGAAGTTTTCAAACCATGTCTGTATCGGAACACTCCGCCAACTTCAAGGGCGCGCCAGATAGCCCAGCCAATGGCAGTTCCGCCTTTCATAGGTCCCATGTGTCCCATAAGTCCCATCCGTTCCATGCATTTCTGCCTTAAATTCAGATGGGACTTATGGGAAGTTGCTGTCCACATCGGTTTTGTGCGAAGTGCGTTAAACTGACCTCTATGGTCCAACCGGCAATAGACAACCCGTTCCCAGAACCTCGTGCAGCGTACGTGCACGTGCCGTTCTGCGTCCATCGTTGCGGCTACTGCGACTTCACCGTCGTCGCCGGCAAGGACCGGTTAATTCCGGCGTATCTTGATGCCCTGGAAATCGAACTCGAATCGCTCGAGAAACCACGACCAGTCGACACCATCTTTGTGGGAGGCGGCACACCGACGCACCTGCCTCCGAAAGATTTGTCGCGTCTGTTGAATCTGATCCGCTACTGGTTTCCCCCAACGTCCGATGCCGAGTTCAGTGTCGAAGCCAACCCGGCCGACCTCGATCACAAGCGTGTCGAGGTCCTCGCCAATCACGGAGTCAACCGCATCAGCCTGGGGGTCCAGGCTTTTGACGACCAGACTCTGCAACTTCTCGAGCGCGATCATCGCCAGGCCGATATTGAGCGTACTTGGAAGCTAATCCGCCAATATTTCGAGAATGTGTCGCTCGACCTGATTTTTGGAGTGCCGGGTCAGACGCTGGCGACGTGGGAACAAACTCTCCATGCGGCGGTCGCACTCCAACCAACCCATGTTTCGACCTATGGCCTCACCTATGAAAAGGGAACCCGATTCTGGGCTCGACGTCTGAAGGGAGAATTGGTGGCTTCTGCGGAAAATCTGGAAACCGAGATGTATGCCCTGTCGATGGAGACGTGGACCGCCGCCGGGATGGAACAGTACGAGATCTCCAGCTTCGCCCGACCGGGGTTTCGCTGCCGCCACAATCAGATCTACTGGCAGGGACAGGGCTATTGGGCCGCTGGCCCCGGGGCAGCCCGGTACATTAACGGCCGCCGCGAATCCAATCATCGCAGCGTGACGACCTGGATCCAGCGTCTCAAACAAGGACTCTCCCCTGTGGCCGATTCCGAAGAATTGTCTCCGGAAGATCGCGCCCGCGAGTTAATCGTACTGGGGCTACGCCGCTGCGACGGCATCAACTCAGCCCAGTTCCTCGCCCAAACGGGGTACGAACTACGCAGCCTGGAACCACAGGCCTGGCACCGGCACTTGGCGACGGGATTTCTCGAGGAAGCTGCGGGGACAATTCGGCTCACCAAAGCGGGACGATTCGTCGCAGACAGCGTGATCGTTGATTTCTTATGAATAGACCCGACCCCTCATCGATTGTTGTCTGCAATTCCTCACTCAACTAACATGCCGCAACCCACTCGTTCCTTGTCATCACCAACTCTGGTCAGGATAGTTCGATGCCAGCCGGACCAGAGACTACCTCTCCTGCGATCTCCGATGACAAGCTCATCGCCTGGCGCAATCGAGAATGGCTGGAGGCGGACGGTCTGGGGGGCTATGCCTCAGGAACAGCTTCCGGCATTCAGACTCGTCGCTATCACGCGTTGCTGCTGACCGCGTTGCAACCGCCCACGCGACGCTGTGTGCTGGTCAATGGTTGCGAGGCGTGGATCGAAACTCCCGCCGGGCGATTTGCGCTCTCCTCGCATGACTACAATCCAGAGGTCGTGCATCCTGATGGCGTCCGGCATCTCGTCGCGTTCTCCACCAACCCCTGGCCGACCTGGACCTATCAGTTGCCCGATGGATTGAAGATCCGGCATGAGCTGTTCGTGCCCCGGGGTAAAAGCGCCGCCGTATTGCGGTGGAGTGTCGACCCCGCCGGCAAGGTACCCACTTATTCTGTCACGTTAA
>JAQGHS010000021.1 GCA_028291605.1 Planctomycetaceae bacterium
CCACGCAAGAAGAAAGAGACTCCGCCCGGCTGCCCCATTATTAGCGACGCCACTCCAAAACAAGTCGCCCGTGCAAAAGAGGTTAGAGCGATGATCCAAAAAGGGTTAACGGCGTAGAGTGGCACCCCAATTCTGAGCTTTGACGAAGCACTATGTTGCTGTGCAACCTGATGCGCTGGTCGTTGTGCGGGCTTAGAAATCACTTAGTACAGGTTCGGAACCTTTGCGGGAGGCCAGGGCTTCCAGCAGGGTCGTGGTGCCTACCGGCGTATTTCCCGCAGCATAGGCAATGGTGCGAACGCTGCCGTCTCCCATGCAGAAATTTCCGCCTGCGGAATGCGAGGACCAGAGGGCGTGGAAGGCACAGTTGTCCCTGACGTCGCCCGGTTTATAGATCGCGGGATCGGGGCATTTTCCGAAAATGCCATTACTGTACAGCTTGTTGGTCCCTCTGGCTGGCGAGATGTTGTCTTCGGTACAGCAACGAGAATCCCACCACCCCCATTGCCCGTCTGCGGGGGGCGGACGCTCGCCAATCATGATGGTGTTACTGGTCCCGTCGGTCACGGCCGAAACGGGAACCGTAAAACTTTGTTTCAGGTTCGAATCGTCGACGATGATCCCGTTGTTCACACACGTGGGATTCGAGTACACACCCACATACCAGGTGAATCCGTACGTCGGGATTTGATAAGTGGGGCCTCGCGGATCAGCCGGACATCCTAACAACAGGACCGCGTCTTGAACGCGGACGCCGGACTGCTCGACATAGGACATGATCTCCCGGTGCCAGGACTCATAGGTTCCACTGTGCCAGTTCCACAGGTTGCCAGGAGGTTCGGTATCGATGGCTGTCGTGCCGCGAGGTCGGACGGTATTTCTTGGGAAGAACTGATGGGCGTCGTGGAAGGCATGACACGCCAGCCCGAGGCCTCGCAGGTTGTTCTTGCATTGCATGTTCCGCGCGCTGCTGCGTGCGCTCTGGACTGCCGGAACGAGGATCGCAGCCAGCAGGCCGATGATGGCGATGACCACCAGTAACTCGATGACGGTGACTCCACGGCGCGCGTCGTCCTGTCGCCAGGACCGCCAAGCGGCCGCCGGACTCTGTGCCGATCGAGTCAAACGCGTTCTTCCCATTATTCTGGGGGACCTTAATTACTTGGTAGACCTTGTGGTCAACGGGCCCTGGAGCGTGTTGAGTTGAGTGAGCACCGCGAGCCGTACCGATTCTGGAGGACGCAGTTCGAGAGACCGTTGCAAGTCACTGGTTGCACCCTTGGGGTCGTTCAACGCAATCCGCGCCTGGCTGCGGAAGTAATAACTCCACATGCAGTAGGGTCGCTGGGCAATACAGGCGGTCAGAGCGATCTTCGCTTCGTTTGGGAGCTTCTCATGTAGGTAACAGACTCCTTGCAAGAGGCGTGCCGCAAAATGTTCCGGTTGCGTGTCGAGCAGGTGTTCGAAGTTCTGGCGGGCGAGTTTGAATTCCCGACGACGCAACCGATTGATGCCGGTCAGGAAGGTGTTCGCGGCCTCGTTCGGCGGGAGTTGTGCGGCCCGTTGCTGCAATGCCAGGGCTTCGGTCGTGCGCCCCAATTGCTGCAGCAACTCGGCCCGGTGTTCCAGAAACTGGCGTGAGGAGAATTCGTCCGTCTGGTCGAACAAGGTCAGGGCTTGCCTGGCTCCGGACGTTGCCGCAATCAGATCGGCCTCCACGTGCAGTAGTTGTTCCCGTTCCACGGCCCATCCGGGATCGCCGGCAATCGTCATTTTCAGGGCGGCGCTAATCGCATCACGTGCCGCTGCGACTGGCTCTGGTGCCGCGGGGTCGAGCAGCAGGCTCAGGAGAATCGCCTCGTCCCTCTGTTCGTCGAATTCGCGCGGGGGAATGCGCTGCTTCCACTGCTGCTGGATGACCGCGCGGCGGCTGTGATCCAGCCACCCGGCGACACCGGGCAGATGGTCGAGCATCGCGGGTTCGGATTGCACCATCATCCAGGCGGCCAGAAATCGTCCCTGTGCTACGTCCGCCTCAGCGTGGTCCATCGCGTCTTTGCCGTCACGCATTAAGACGGATACTTCATGCTGCAACGCGGCAATGCGTTTGTGTTCGACATAGGTTCCCACGCTCAGAGCCAAACCGGTGGTCAGCGCGGCGATCGTAGCCACCGACGTCAACCGCGGATGCCGGCGTGTCCATTTTAATGCGCGCTCTCGCAAGGAGGGTTCGCGCGTATAGCGTAATGGTAAATGCTGCAGTTGTCGTTTCAGGTCTTCACGAAGTTCGGCTGCCAGTTGGTAGCGTTTCCGGGGATCGATTTCCAGGCAGCGATGCACGATGGCTTCGACGGCCGGCGACGCTGCGGGGTTGATTTTCCGCAGGCGAACCGGGACCTGCCGTCGATCTTCCACCATCGCTGCAAGAATCCTTTCGAGCTCACCCTGTCGCGTGGGAAATGGTTGCCGACCGGTCAGGAGTTCATACAAGATGGCACCTAGTGAATAAATATCACTACGCGGATCGCGTGAGGATTGGCGCTGTTGGAACGCGACGAGTTGTTCCGGCGCCATGTAAGGCAGCGTTCCACCGACCACCGGATCGGAGTTCGTGGAGTCCGGCTTCAGATCTTCCGAGAGATTGAAGTCCAGCAGCATCGGGCGACCGTCATCGGCGAGCAACACGTTGGCGGGTTTCAGATCCCGGTGGATGATGCCCCGTTCGTGGGCGTGGCTCAGACCATCTGCGAGCCGCTCGCCGATGGACAATACGGCCTCAACGTATGTGAGCGCTCCCAATGTTTTCAGGAATGCCATCGCGTCGGGGGCGCCGGCTACGATTGATTCGCTAGTGCCTGTGCCGGGAACAACTCGCACCTGTTCCATTGCAATGGAGACCGGACCTGGTTGGCCTTTCAGGATGCGAGTGGAAGCCGTGCGATTGGTCACGGTGTCGGCCACAATCCGGCCGGTCAGCGGCAGCAGATGGCTGTCGCCCAGCTTGCCGACCAAGTCCGCCAGGGTTGTCGCCCCAAAGTAAGGCATACAGACCGCGAAGAGTTTGCCAGCGCGATGGACTGAATAAATCGGCACGATATGGGCGTGCTGCAACTGCGCCATCTTATCGGCTTCGGCAAAAGACTCGGTCGAAACTTTTAGCACGACCAGGCGGTTGGCCAAGTCGAGCTGTCGCGCCAGGAAGACCCGGCTGAAGGCCCCGCGCCCAAGTTCGGAAAGAATCCGAAAGCCAGGAAGACTCTGCGCAATCTGGACGTCGTCGAGTAGAGCTACCGAGCGATTTCGCTCGGTCATTGTGCGAGATGGCCCTGCCACAAACGCAGACATGGAATGGGAAGTATTCCGGTTGCGGTCCTCTTCCTTCCACGCGTCCGTAGTGATTCCGTACTTGGTCGCGTATTCGCTGGCGGTCGGACGCTGGCCCG
>JAQGHS010000024.1 GCA_028291605.1 Planctomycetaceae bacterium
CAGGGAGTCGGTATCCATTACCACATGCTGGTTGGTGACGATATAGCCACGCTCATCGATGATGATGCCGGTGCCCATCCCATTGATCTTGCGGGCGGCGACCTGGCCGTTGTACCCGGGGTTTTGATCCCGCGAGGATTTCTCGCTGTGGATATTGACGACCGAATCGCTAACGCGCTCCACGGCTTTCACCAGGAGTGTCCGCCGACTTTCGGTCGCCGTAGCGGTCGTCACCATGAGCCCCGACCACAATACGGTCAGGCAACACAGGGTTCGACAGCCTCGGCTCACTGGGCGAAGATGCATAATCAAGTCTTTGCGGCAGGCGAGTCAAGGGTTGATAGCAATAATCGCGGGTCTCTCCGACTACACCCAGCGGATGCAGGATCGGGATCCGAGATTCCAGTCAAGACTACCGACAAGCAAATCGACCAGCCCTCCAAAACTGCTTGAAGCCCGGGGGTACGATGCGCACAGATTACCTAGTCGGAACCTTGGTGCTCATTCTGAGGGTTCTAAGCATCGTGCGGACCTTGCTGAGTATGCCACGTGCTGATCGCAACTATATGGAATGAATGTGTTTGCGAGGTCGAGTCAGTCGTTCACTCGGTGCTCAGCGGAAAACGCCATTCAAGCTTTTCATTTAACGCAAACTACCCATATTGTGTTCTGCGTCGCGCGTTTTGGCATCAAAGCAGGGAGCAATTTTCTTCCCCGATCCGATTACAGGATCTACCTCCTGGAAAAATCCCCGGATGCTACGCAGTTTGCCACCCATTCGAAGGATTTCCCCCTGCAGATAAGTCCTTCGTGTCTCAAGTACTTAGGTGACATTTCTCTGTAGCTTGACTCTCCCGAGTCGAGCCGAAGCTGAGAGCGATGTGCAAAAACATGATGACCCCATCAGCCGGCACGCGCTAGCGTCCGGTTCGTTTGAGAAATCAGGGCCGAAACCGGAACCGGGGACTAGCGCCCTCCGGCTAATGAGTCATACGGGCTAACGGACAGCAGGGACTGAAATGAAGTTCGCCCGACAGCGGTGAGTCAGGCTACGAGAATTCGCCTGGCCCGTTAGAATAAAAGTCGCCGTTTCACCTTCAGCAGGCAGGCAAGATTCATGACGACCACAGTGCAATCCGGGGCGGACGACGAGGGGGCCCCATCTGAATTCATTCAGCGCGATATTGTCATTGAATCCGCACCGGCTCTGCCACCTGGTCGCGATCACCGTTTATATGTCCCCAAGCCGGCTGGCTGGGAGGCGGCAATTAAGCAGACTTGGGAGCAGGAGTACTGTTACTCCAAGAACCCCGGCGAAGACTGGTTCCACCTGCTGGCGAATGGTGAACTCTATATTCAACGGGGGACAGAAAAGTTCTGCTTGTCGTGTGCGTTGAGACTGAAAATCCTGACGCGCAATCGACTCTTCTGGCAGAAGGGTTCGCGTGGGCCGGCGGACGATGAGTAGTCGATTGAGGGGTCGGGCGTGCAATGACTCTCCGCCACTGGGCTTGTCCCAGTGGTTCCCGCGCTTCTGCACTACCCCAACTTCCCGCTGGATGTAGTGCAAAAGTGCGGGAAACACCCCCGCAAGGGGGGGCGTGGTTTCGACGGAAAACTTTGCGCAATCCGCTTTTTTCGCTGAAACACTCAAATCTCAATAGATCCTGATCCGTTTATCACAGTCACTGCGAGCAGCCAGTCGAAATTTCGATCGAGTCGCGATACTCTGTATAGATACGCATTCTGTCGATTATCAATTCCAGCGATCGTGCATCCCAACGTGCCGATCTCCGCCGGTCTAACTCCGTGCATTCGGAGAGTGGGGCAGATACTGTGAGCACTCGGGAACCGAAGATCTTCGACCGTGTTTTCTCGAATCGAGAACTCTTCCGTGGTCGTGCCCTGCGAGCCAACCTCTGGTCGTTGGTTGCTGCTGTCGCCCTGGTGAAGATGCTGGTGATCGCCTTCCTGACTGTCGAACTCTGCCTGGTCGTCGGAGAAGGTCAGCCAGTTCGGATCTCCGCCGACGTCTTCAAGCAGTTCTTCGGCGTGGAGGCGACGACGTCCGTCGCTGATTCAAAAATGGCGGAAATCCCTCCGGGATTTGCTCAGGTGGCATGGCGTAGTCGCCACCAGATCTTTGGCAAAGGACTCGCCTTCCTGACTCGCCGAGTATTCGGAGTCGATTACGGTCTGAGCCCGCAAGTCACTTGTCTGGTGCTGATTCTCACGGGCAGCGGTTTTTGGTTGATTACCTGGCTGTGTCTAAAACTGGCCCGCCGCCAGCGCACGCAACTCGAATTGGAGACCGTGGGGCAACTGCGTTCGCATTTGCATCGCCAGGCCCTCCGTTTGGGACCGGCCGACTTGCAGCGCGCGGATACGGCTCAGGTCCTGGGCCTGTTCAAAGACGAAATCGGTCAGTTGCGGGACACCCTGTGTTACTGGTTGTCCGCCTGGACTGGAGAGCCTGCACGGATCAGCCTGCTGGTGCTGCTGGCGTTGGTGATCGATGCCAAAGTTTCGTTTTATTGCGGCGTGCCCCTGCTATTTGGCTGGCTTATTCATGAGCATCGCCGTCGCGAATTGATCCAAGCGCATAAACTGGCGGTGGCTCACGCGCAGGATGAATTGCGGTTGCTCTCGGAAAGCTTGACCCGCAGTCGACTGGTGCGCGGCTATGGGATGGAGCAGGCGGCCCAGGAGCATTTCAAAAAGTATCTGGACCGTTATCAGGCAGATGTCAACAATCTCGAGCGACGACGGGGCGCACTGAGCCGGCTGGAAGGGATCATTGTCTGGTTGTGCGGCGTGATTGTGCTGTCGCTGGTGGGGGTCGAGCTGACCACCCCGACCGAGCATTTCTCGGTGGCGGCGGCACTCATTCTGGCAGTCTGGTTCGCGGGGATTGGCTATTCAATCCGCAACTGGCAGAACGCTTTTGAGGCTCGGGAAGATGCCGTGCCCGCCGCGATGCGAGTCTTCCGCTACCTGGATCGCATCCCGGAAGTGGGCCAGGCGGTGGGGGCCAAGTTCCTGCAGCCGTTGACGCGCAGCATCGAGTTCATGGACGTGACCTATGTCACCTCGGATAAAACGACATTGCTGGATCAGTTAAGTCTGAGCATCCCGGCGCAACGTCAGGTCGCCATCATTTCGACCGATTCGCGTGGGGCGTTGGCCCTCGTTTCGCTGTTGCCTCGATTCATCGATCCCCAGGCCGGACAAGTCCTGATCGATGGCGAAGATATCGCCTGGGTGACGTTGGAAAGCCTGCGGGCCGAGATCCTGGTGGCGGGTGGGCCAGACGTCGTATTTACGGGAACCGTGCAGGAAAACATCGCGGCCGGTCAGGCGGAATCGAGTCTCTCGGAAATCATGGACGCGGCCAAGGTCACTCATGCCCAGCATTTCATCGCGCGTCTGCCGCACGGATATGAAACAGTCATTGGCGAACATGGTGAAGCGTTGGATGTCGGCCAATCCTTTCGGTTGGCACTGGCGCGTGCGTTATTGCGGGACCCGGCGTTGCTGATCATAGAAGAACCCGCCGAAGCCCTCGATGAGGACACCAAGTCACTGATCGACGATGCCTACCAGCGGATTGCTGCGAAACGAACTGTGATCTATCTCCCGAACCGGCTGGCGACATTACGACGGTGCGACGAAATCATTCTGTTACACCAGGGGCAGATCGCAGCTCGCGGCACGCACGTGAATCTGGTGAAGACGTCTCAACTCTATCGCCATTGGGAATACGTGCGCTTCAATGAGTTCCGGCACGTCGTGGATGGCTGATCGCCACGACGACGCCGGCGGTCCACGGGAAAATCCCACCATTTGCAGTGGAGATCTAAGTAGGTGCGGACTAATTAACTACGCAGGTGAGCCCCGTGCCGTGAGGCCGGGGGTAGGGAAACGACTCACGCTGCCAAAACGGCGTTCTAGAAAAGCGAACTTCAATGACTGAACCTGAACTCCATGTCGCTACCCTACCCCGGGGCTAACGCCGCCGGGCTCACCTGCTAAATTTATTTTGTGCTTCCACTTAGAATCAGATCCACTTTGCCAGTTGCAGGCCGGCCTGGTCCGCCCAACGCTGCAGAATTCCACGTTCCTTTTGCGTGGGCATCACGTTGCACTTTCCGCGAGCCTGCACCAGGACTCGCGTTTGATTCAAGACTTCCAAAGTCAGAACTTTGGACCGTCCTGCGATACTCTCGGTCTCCAGAGCCCAGATGGAACACAGGCCCTGCGCACAAGACCTGGCGTAGGTGGCCACGCAGTGCTTCATTTTGCGCCCTTCCGCAATCAACGCGGAAGAACTGAGCAGTTCTGTCGCGGTCCAGATTTTGGCATTGCCCCCCGCTTCGTCGCCTTCGACAAAACGGAAGCCGCAGATCCCCGAGGTGACCCATTCGGCTGCCGTCTGGTTGACCTTCGAGAGGTTGCGATGCCAGGCCTCGACGTTGCGTAACAAGGTTTCCGGCGAGCGGCCTTTCATCGTCAGATTGGGTTGAGGCGGCGGACGGCGCTCGACGCGTCCGGGAGGCACAAAAACCTCCTGGGGCGTGAATTTTTCGTTGTGCAAATAGTCGATCAGCGGCCCGACGTGCGCCAGGTCGAGCATGGGATTGGCAATCAGGAACTGGATGACCGTCGTCCAGAATTCGTTCTCCTTGTAGCACGTTCGCAGCCGAGTTCCCGTCACGGATTTGACCAGGCGCGCGCTGCCTCCCAACGCACGAATCTGACCCCAGCGCAGCGCCTCTTCCACAGTCGATTCTGCGGGGGCTTGCATGAAGTGATGAGCCATACGTTTGGTATAGGGGATCGGCAAGGGCAACGTGCGAATGTTCTCACCCAGGCCGAGATGCACAAACCACGTCTGCTTCTCCAGCGCATCAGAGGAGATTCCCTGGAACCAGACGGAATCCATGAAGGTCGGCACCGGCCACCGCGCAAACAGATGACGCGCGAGCGATTGGAATTGCCGATCCACATTATGCGTATTGGGCTTCCAGGCAGTCGGGGGACGAATCCAGTCCTGAGCGTGATGTGCCAGAGCCAGCAATGCACCCAGATAGGTGTTCCCCCGGCCGAGACCGTATTGCGAGATGACCGTGTTGGTCTGGATGAGGTCGGTTGCGTCGCCCACGACCGTCAACAGTTCGCGGAAGGCCTGGCGCACGAAAGTGCTCGCCTGCAGGCTGTCGTAGGCTTCACACAGGAGCTTCAGAGTCGGTGACGTGACATCATTCTCGCCTAATTGACCGCGAAAGATTTCGTTGATCGTCGCCCGCAGGCTGCGTTGTTCGCGCTTCTTCTGCGACAGGCGATATTCCGCCCACGCTCGATGTCTTTCGCGAACTTCCAGCTCGCGCTGAATGGCCGATTTCTTTGTCGCCGGTCCAAAACCATGGCGCGAGCACCAGTCTCGGTAATCAGCAATCGAGCCTAACTCCAACGCCTTCAGATGGGCTTGGAATTGAACTTCCTCAGGTGTATTCGTGAGATGACTTTTCTTGGGCTTACGCGTTGAAACATTGAGAGCCATGAGATGTGTCTTCCATCGGCGGATCGAGAAAATGACCGAACAACTTCGTCCAGGGTTTCGTGAAATGAAGTGGCCGATGAGGGTTGGTCATGATGATCCTGCTCTGCAATGGGGACGGTTGAATGTGGAAAACGGTCAAACTCTGGCGATATAGACGCACGGGTGAGACGAAGGTTCACACGTTGATTGTCAATTGGATGTGATGGGGGGCGAGCGCCCCAAAGAGTACACCGCCGAGCGTACACATTTGCATTATTTGCAACGTGTGGTGAACGAGGAACTGTCACCGCGTCCTCGGTGAGCCCCGTGCCGTGAGGCCGGGGGTAGAGTCGCGACTCTGATTACCGATCGACTCTACTCAATACTGGATTTGAACTGTAAGTCGCTACTCTACCCCCGGCCTCACGGCACGGGGCTCACCTGATTCGGCGTATTTCGAGCGTCTTGACGATGAGTCCCTTGGAAGCCGCTTCCGCGGTTTATACAGCGCGGACGATGCTCGCAACTCAATGGGGCGCAGCGCGTGATCGCGGCGTGATTGAAGATCACGACGAGCCGGTCTTCATCCCTGCCGGGACAAGATGACGGGCTGGAAGTATTACCCTCTACAACCGCTAAAAAAGCGGGGGTCTACTGGACGCTCGCGCTGTAGCTTAATGATGTCCGGCCCGGGGCAGCGCCAACGAATAGAGGATCGTGATCCCTCCGACGGACAGCAGGCTGAAGCCGGCCCAGTCTGGTGGGTCGAAGACGTGCTGCTTGTATTCGTTCACCGAGGTGAAGAAACCGCGGAAGTTCGGGTCTCGTTTGGCGTCGTCCTTCTTGTGCAGGACGACTTTGTCCACGAGCATCGTGGAGAGCCCCAGCATGATGACAAACAGTCCGCCCGCAAAAAACGATGCACGCAACATGGATTCTATCCGCTCGACTCGTGAACTCTTCCAAACCGTCCGCCTGTGTCCGCGGTCCGTTTAGAAAGGGTTCAACCTGCGATGTGGTGGGTTAGGTCCATCCGTGACGTGACTCTCCAGCACAAAGAAATCGCTTCAGTGAGAGGGAAGGAATTCTACGGCCATCCTTCGTATCGACCGCGCCCCTCTCCGTTTTTGAGCGTTCTGAACGCGAAATCGGCGGCCGGGCGGGCAGTTTCACGGTTGTGCCGCAAGATCCGAATAGACCGGCAGACGTGGCGTCGCATTTCGTCGTCGTAGGATAGGCATCCTGCCTGTCCGTCAAAAACCTGGGTGAGGTCGACGTATTGCAGCGAGGCGTGAAATTGTCACTGGGTACGCTGGCTATGATTTTTTGCCGAGTTACTTTTCTGGACGGACAGGCAGGATGGGGTAAGCATCTCAATCGTTGGTAAAAACTACGGATCTAATGTCTAGATAACGGCCGGATTCCAGAATGCCGACCACTGGGAGGCCTCGCTTCGATACAGGGCTCGCAGATGACAAATCGCG
>JAQGHS010000035.1 GCA_028291605.1 Planctomycetaceae bacterium
CTTGAAGAAAGAACGCGACGACCTTGAGCAGAAACTTAACGCGTGGACGGGGGTGGCCAACATCTACAACCCGGAAATGGACGTCGAAAAGCTGCCGCGGCTGCTGCTCGATGCGATCGAGATTGAAGGGCCGATTCAAAAGGAATGGCCACCTGCCGGCCATAAGGCGTTGTTCTTTGCCGGCGATGAGCGTCGTGACGAGACCTATGTGCGCGAGATCTTTTCCCGATTCTTGCCGCGGGCCTATCGCCGGCCGGTTACTGATGCCGAGATCGACTCGGTCGTGGCTGTTGTGAAGGAAGCCCAGTCGACCGGCAAGCTGCCGTTCCATACGGCCATGCGGACTGGACTGCAGCGGGTACTCTGTGCGCCGGGCTTCTTGTTCCTCGAAGAACCCGCCGGCGAAAATGCGAAGCCGCGGCCGCTGACTGATTATGAGTTGGCATCGCGGTTGTCGTATTTCTTGTGGAGCACAATGCCGGACGATGATTTGCTGGGACTAGCGGGCGCCGGCAAGCTGCACGATCCGGCCGTCGTCGCGGCCCAGGTCCAGCGGATGCTCGCTGATCCCAAGTCGAATCAACTGGTGAAGAACTTCGCGGGCCAGTGGCTATCGGTGCGGAACTACGGATCGATCAAACCGGCCGCTGAATACAAGGACTACGACGTACCTTTGGAGCAAGCATCACAGCAGGAGCCATTTGCCTTCTTCGGCGAGATCTTGACTAAGAATCTGCCCATCACGTCATTTATTGATAGTGACTTTGTGATCGTCAACGAACGGCTGGCTCGGCATTACGGCATTACTGGAGTTAAGGGCACGGAGTTCCGCCGGGTCGCGATTGGTCCCGAGCATCATCGCGGTGGCGTACTGGGAATGGCCGGACTGATGACGTATCTGGCGGACGGGACACGGACGCTCCCCATGCGCCGCGGGACGTGGATCCTGCGCGAGATGTTAAATGATCCGCCCAACAATCCGCCGCCGAATGCTGGTGAGATTCAGCCTAATACCGCAGGCAAGAATCTGACCGTGCGCGAGCGACTGGAACTTCATCGGCGCGATGAGGTGTGTGCATCCTGCCACGGGAAGCTCGATCCGTATGGCCTGGCGCTGGAGAACTACGATGCGATTGGAGCCTGGCGTGAGCGTTTCAACGGCGAAGGGTTTCGCGGCTCAAACGGTCCCGTACTCGATGTGAGCGGTTCCTTTCCCGACGGAAAGAAGTTTGCCACGCTCGCAGAGTATAAAGCCGGGCTGATGACGCAAAAGGACAAGTTCGCGCGGGCCTTGAGTATCAAAATGTTAACGTATGCCTTGGGACGCCCGATCGGATATGCGGACCATAGTGTGATCGATTCACTGGTCGCCAGCTTGCAGAAGGACGAGTATCGAATCCAATCGCTGATCCTGGCAATCGTGGCCAGCGAGCCGTTCAATACAAAATAGGAACATCGCCTTGAACATTCACCACCGCCATATCGCGCTGCCCCGGCGAACGTTTCTTAAGGGCGCTGGCATCACGCTGGCGCTGCCGTGGCTCGATGCCATGAGCGTTCGCGCTGATTCGGTGACGACCGCCGGATCGATCGCCCTGGGGGAAACGCCGCGTCGCGCGGTGTTCTGCTTTTATGGTCTCGGCATCAACGGTCGTGAGTTCACCCCGGCGGAAGTGGGCCCCGACTATGCTATGACGCCAATCTTAAAGCCGCTGGAAGACCTGCGGCGTGACTTCACCGTCGTGTCAGGCCTGAAGCTGACGCATTCGGGAGGCCACGTCGGTGATCGGACTTTCTTAACTGGTACCAACACGCGGAGTGCGGGGGCGAAGCTACGGGTGTCATGCGACCAGGAGTTGGCGTCGGTGATCGGCCGGCAAACGCGATTCCCGTCACTGACACTTGGTATCAAACGCGGGACCGGGTTCGGCGGCTACTACGACCAGACGCTCTCCTGGAGTCCCAGCGGCACGCCGATCCCATCCGAGAATCGTCCGCACGTCCTATTCGATCAGTTATTCCGGCAGGACACGGCCGATGCACTCAATGCGCGCGAAGCCGAATTCATTCGCCGTACGAGTGTCCTCGATTCGCTCCGTGAGGAAGCCCGCCAGCTCAACGGTGCGTTGGGAGTCGACGATCGGCGGAAGCTCGACGAGTACCTCACCGGCATCCGTGATCTGGAGCGGCGGATGCAGGATGAGAAAGATTGGCTCCGTAAGCCAAAGCCGACGGTGGCGACGCTGGAGTTCGGCAAGGAACAAGGTCTCGATCCGGACAAGTCGGGCCTGGATTATCGGCGCTATCAACGCTTGATGTTCGACGTGATTACGTTGGCCCTGCAGACCGACAGCACACGCGTGATTTCCTACCTGGCACGCATGGATGGCCAGGATGGGACAGGCTCGTGGCATGATAAGGGAAATCCATACAACTACCACGAGATGACCCATCATGGCGAAGACCCCGACAAGCTGAAGTGGTTCACGCAGTCGGACATCTGGTATATGGAGGACTGGGCCTATTTCCTGAACAAGCTCAAGGCGATTAAAGAAGGGGAAGGAACGCTGCTCGACCATACGCTGGTTGCTTACGGGAGCAGCGGCGGGGCGATCAACGCCCATCACAATCATCACCTCCCGGCAATGCTTGCCGGCGGATCGCGACTGGGAATCAAACACCAGGGGCACATCATCAAGGAAGATGTACGGCTCGGGAATCTCTGGGGAACGGTGTTTGATCGCATGCAGGTGCCGCTTCCCGAGAAGTTTCAGGGGGGCGAAGCGGATGGAATCATTAAGGAACTGTTGTGAAGTGAGCCGTAGATAAAAATGTAGCCTTCACGCTCCGCGTGAAGACAGCCGAACGCGCCGTGGGCGTTGAATGTCTTCACCGTTTGTCCGCGCGCTCGGCTCACTTCACGCGGAGCGTGAAGGCTACTTTCTCGCTTCCGGAATGATTGGAAGAATCAGTCGCGATGTCGCCTCGGCATCGTGAAATACGGTTTGCGTTGCGCTCACCGGTTCCGTCTCCTTGGCAATCTGTTTGCCCGTGTTGGGGTTCCGATCGAACCGCGGATAATTGCTGCTGGAGACTTCCAGGCGGAGCCGATGGCCTTTCTTGAAGACCGTGCTTGTCGGCCACATGTCGATGGTAATTTCCGTGTTGCCAGCGTTCGATGGCTGAGTGAAGTTGCGTCGCAAAATCCCTTCGGAAACATTCCAGGCCGAGCCATCAGGAAAGACATTGACGAGTTTCCCCGTGAAGTCCGTACAAAGGGCCGTGGTCGCCACATGCAGGATCAACTTGATGGGACCAGTGACTTCGAGGTCGTCCGTCAACGGTTCGGTGGAATAGACCAGGACGTCGTCGCGCGCTTCAACTGCGAATTGTGGGGCAGCACCGGCATCCGACCCCAGCATCGCCCCTCCGGCCGTCGGAACCGGGTCGTGGGGATCGTACGTGAATGAGTCGGCCGGTTGACCGTGAGGTGGGCGAGATGTTGTCAGAATTCCCTTGCCCGAGGCCGTGTTGGCCGGGCCGTTGCTTTGCAAGTAGTACGGTGTGTAGCGAGTCCGGGCCAGTGGCCATTCTTGCTCGTCACGCCATTGATTGGTGCCGATCGTATAGATTCGCACGGGGGCCAGCGTGCTCTGTTTATGCTGCAGATGCCGGTCAAACCAGGCGACCGTCGGTGCGAGGCACTCCAACCGGAAGTTGCGGGGTTCGGTGCCGTCCGGCAAGATCGCGGCGGCGGCGTGAACCCACGGGCCGATGACCAAGCGGGTTTCTTGTGCGACGTCGGGAGCGGCCGATTCACGAATCCGGGCATAATCGGCCAGTTGTGTGGGCAGGAAAGGATCGTACCAGCCTCCCATCAACAACACGGGGGCTTGCACTCGGCCTGGCCGGTTAGCTCCGTCGATGTTGGCCCAATAGTCGTCTCGATCAGTATGAGATGCCCAGTCATTGAAGAACGGGATGTCTTGTACGGCGCGGTCGTCGGCAGTGATTAGTGGAAAAACGGTTACACCACGCCGCATGGCTTCCGGTGCGGGGATAATATCCGTTCTGCCGTAAGACATCGCAGCCCAATAGAGGGCAGTTCGCAGCGAAAAGGCTCCGCCGGGGTAAAACATGCCATGCATATCGGAACTGGATTCCTGAATGATCAGCGCCGTGGGACCGGGATTCTTCTGGTCCGCCAGCACCCATTGCGTGTATCCGTAATACGACACTCCCCACATCCCCAGTCGGCCGTCATACCACGGCTGGC
>JAQGHS010000074.1 GCA_028291605.1 Planctomycetaceae bacterium
TTCCGCAGATTTTACGCGGGGGCACCAAACTGGCTGAGTGCCGCTGTTGACAGATACCGGGGGACTGTCGCCTCGAGGAATATCTGGTTGACGGCCGGGTTGGTGAGGGCCTGTGTTTCGTTTTGTCAGGAAAAAGTGTCCACCATGGCGGGGAAGCCTCCCTATTATGCCGGAATCGATGTCGGCGGAACCAATATCAAAGCGGGAGTGGTGGACTGCGAGGGGACTCCTTTGGGCAAAGCGAATGTGCCCACCGAAGCAATCAAAGGCCCCGATAGCGGCGTTCAGAATATCAAACTGGCTCTGAAACTCGCGCTGAAGCAAGCCGGTCTCAAGGTCAAGGATCTCGTCGGAGCCGGCGTGGCGACTCCGGGAACGATGGATATTCGCACGGGAATGCTGCTGGAGCCGCCGAATCTGCCGGGATGGAACTACTACCCGATCCGCCAGAAGACGGAAGAAGCGATCGGGATTCCTACGGTCCTGCAGAATGACGCCAACGCGGCGGCCTATGGGGAGTTCTGGGCCGGGGCGGCCAAGGAGGCCCACAGCCTGGTATTCTGGACATTGGGGACGGGGATCGGCTGCGGTATTATCATCGGCGACTTGATCATTGAAGGCCAGCATTCGCACGGAGCGGAGTGCGGTCATATCATTGTCCAGATGGAGGGCGGCCGCCAATTGGGCGGGACGGGGCAATACGGCACGCTGGAAGCCTACTGCGGAACCAAAGCGGTGGTGAAACGCTGCGAGGAAGCTCTCGCTGCGGGCCGGACCAGCATCCTGACCGAATGGATCAAGGCGGGGCAGGAATTGACTCCAAAATTGCTGTCGGCGGCGGCTGAAGCGGGAGATCAGCTCGCGGACGATCTGATTATGGAGACCGCCCGCTACATGGGTGTGGGTACGGTAACCATGATGCATACCATCGACCCCGATATGGTCGTCTTTGGCGGGGCGATGACGTTCGGAGCCGAGTCGACCAAGGTCGGGCGCCGCTTCCTGCAGGAGATCCGCAGCGAAGTGAAGAAGCGGGCGTTCCCCATCCCCTACGCCAAAACAATTCTGAAGTATGCCAGTCTGCACAACGACGCGGGCTTCATTGGGGCGGCGGGATGTGCGAAACTGAAGTTTAAACCGTAACCCGACTCTCTGAGTCGGGTGATATTTCAAACGGACAAGCCCTGACTCTGGAGAGTCGGGCTACGAAGATACCCGACTCAGAGAGTCGGGCTACGAGACCGATCGCCTCACAGTAATCAAAACGAAACCACATGGACTCTCAGCATATTCGTAACTTCTCGATTGTGGCCCACATCGATCACGGCAAGAGCACGCTGGCCGATCAGTTGCTGCTGAAGACGGGCGCCATTACGCAGCGCGAATTCCGCGATCAGATCCTCGACGATCTGGATGTCGAGCGGGAACGCGGGATCACGGTCAAGGCCCGGACCGTCGCCATTTATCACAAGTACAAGGGCGAGACCTACGAACTGAATCTCATCGATACCCCGGGGCACGTTGACTTCCACTATGAAGTCTCACGCAGTCTGGCCGCGTGTGAAGGTGCGTTGCTGTTGGTTGATGCGTTTCAAGGCGTGCAGGCTCAGACTGTTGCCAACGCCTATGCCGCCATCGGAGCCGATCTGACGATTATTGTCGTCTTGAATAAGATCGATCTGCCGGTCATTCGGGCCGATGAAGTCCTGGACGAAATCGAGACCGTCATCGGCCTGGATGCATCTGAAGCCCTGCGAGTCAGCGGTAAAGCCGGCATCAATATTGAATCGGTGCTCGATGCGATTGTCGAGCGAATTCCCGCTCCGGTCGGCGATCCTGAGGCCCCGTTGCGAGCGCTGATCTTCGATAGCAAGTACGACAACTTCCGTGGTGTGCTGACCTACGTCCGTGTGCGTGAGGGGACGATTCGTCCCGGCCAGAAGATCAAGTTCATGGAGGGGGGCGGCACTTACGACGTGCTGGATGTTGGTCAGTTCCGTCCCAACATGGTTACCTGCCCGCAACTGGGACCGGGGCAGGTCGGTTATATCTGCGCGGGGATCAAGAACCTGGCGGCAGTCCGGGTCGGCGATACGGTGACCGACTTCCACAATGCGGCCAAGACTCCGCTGCCCGGGTATCAGGTTCCGCAGCACATGGTGTTCTGCGGCATGTATCCCATCGACGCCACCGACTTCGAAAAGCTCCGCGAGGAACTGTCGAAGATGCGGCTGAATGACGCCAGTTTCAATTTCCAACCCGAGACCAGCGATGCCCTGGGCTTCGGCTTCCGCTGCGGTTTCCTGGGGATGCTCCATATGGAGATCATCCAGCAGCGGTTGGAAAAAGAAGCTGAGATTGATCTGATCCAGACGGCCCCGAACGTCACCTACGAACTGCTGTTGACCAACGGCGTCGAGAAGCGGATCGACAACCCGCAGGAAGTCCCCACCGACGGGACGATTGCTGAGTTCCGCGAGCCCATCGCCAAGGTCAACTTCATCCTGCCGGTCGACGCGATCGGCTCGATCATGCAGTTGTCGGAAGACCGTCGTGGTACCTACAAGGGGACGGAGTACCTCGGTACCCAACGTGCGCAACTCATTTATGAGTTGCCCCTGTCGGAGGTCGTCTATGATATGCACGACAAGCTGAAAAGCGTCACCCGCGGTTACGGCACCATGGACTATGAGATCATCGGTTTCCGAGCCGCCGATCTCGTGAAGATGGATATTCTCGTGAAGGGTAATCGAGTGGATGCCCTGTCGACGATCGTCCATCGCTCGATGGCGGAAAAGCGTGGCCGCAACTTGTGCAAGCGCTTGAAGAACGAGATCTCGAAGCACCTCTTCGAAATCGCGATCCAGGCAGCGATCGGCATGCGCATCATTGCCCGGGAAACGATCTCGGCGGTGAAGAAGAACGTCACCGCGAAGTGCTACGGCGGCGATATTTCCCGCAAGAAGAAGCTGTGGGCGAAACAAAAAGAGGGTAAGAAGCGGATGAAGCAGTTCGGCGAAGTGGAGATCCCACAGAAGGCCTTCTTGACAGTGCTGGATACGTCTGAAGATTAATAGCGCTAACATGACCACCCCACCGAGCTTGTCTCGGTGGTCATGGGGCTTCTGCACTACATCGGGTATCTGCGTAGTGCAAAGGCCCGAATCCACCGAGACAAACTCGGTGGGGTTTCGTTAGAGCCGCTTAAAGCCTTCATCGCTCTTTGTGAAGGCAACACTGGTCGCCAACCGAACATGCTGGTTTCACGCCAGCCAGTCGAGATTGAAATGCAAAACACCACCCGGAACCAATTTCCGGGTGGTGTTTTGCATTAATACTTCAGATTGTCGTGGCGACCACAATTACCGAACGTCGGTCACTTTCAACATCTCACGGCACGCTTTTTCGCATTTGCGGCATTCCTGAGCACACGCCTTCATGTGTGTGTCTTCCGGAAACTTCTCGCACTCTTTGGCGCAACGGCCGCAGACGTCAGCACAAGCGGTGCAGATCACGTTGGTATACGGGCCACTTCGGGCGGTAATCTGAGATGCCGCAGCGCACACTGTAGCGCAATCCTGGCAAGTCGTGAGGGTGGCAAAGTGTGTTTTCTTGCCTTCATGCAACATATGAGCACAATGGAGGGAGCAGCTATCGCAAGCTCGCTGGCAGTCCGAGCAGGCTTTGGCGCACGACATCATCATCGTGTGTTCTACGGAGTGTTCAGCGGCGGTCGATTTGCCGGCGTCAGCCTTCTCTTGAGTTTGGGCCTCCGTAGCGAATCCCCCGAGTGCGATAAATGTTACGGCGAATGAAGCCAGGCTGAGGCTGCCGAATCTAATGAGCGTCATGAGCATATTCCTTGATCTGCAGACCAGCAGTCCCAAGCCAGTGACAGACGTCATCAACTGGATGCGGGGCATGCGATACAGGGAATGTCTAAGGCAATTGCCGTGCCGGAGTCGTGGGACGGGTCTCCAGGCCCGTCTGAGCCTGTAACCTTCGACCTCAAATACCAATGACCACTTGCGATTTCGCGGAGCGCACGGTCTCCGTGTCATTGAAATCGCGGTGTTCTTCCAGCCTCTTAATAAAAACCAACCCGTGCGCTCCGCGAAGATCGCGAGGGGTTAATGGATTTTGAGGTCGAAGGTTACGAGCTCAGACGGGTCTGGAGACCCGTCCCACGGTACCTTACGACGCGCCTGTGACCGCAGCCAGCATGCCGCACGCGCCGTTGATATCCTGGCCCCCGCTGTAGCGGCGTTGGACCGGCATCCCCAGTTCTTCAGTGAGGTAGTCACGGAACGCGTTCGCCTCTTCAGACGAGGGGCGATGGAACTGGCCGGTGGGATCGTTGACGTCGATCAAGTCGAGCAGAATCGGCAGATCTCGCGTCAGTTCCGCCAACGCCCGGGCTTCTTCACGCGTCGTATTGATCCCTCCCAGAACCGTCCACGCAAACGTAATCCGGCGACGGGTGGCCGCGTGGTACTCACGGACGGCGGAGAGCAGTTCGGGGAGCGCATAGACCTTCTCGATCGGCAAGAGAGTCTTACGCTGTTCCGAGATCGCCGAAGTCAGTGACACGATCAATCGATAGCGATGTTTCTCGGCCGTGAAACGGCGAATGCCAGGGACAATCCCCACCGTCGAAATGGTGATCGCTTTGGAATTGATCGCCATGCCACACGGCTCCGAGAAGATCTGAGCCGCCTGGATCACTCGGTCATAATTGAGCATCGGTTCGCCCATCCCCATAAAGACGACCCCGCGCACGGGATAGTCTGAATCGGCCTGGATCTGGGTCACCTGATCGACGATCTCCCACGTGGCCAGATTGCGTTGAAAGCCCATTCTGCCGGTCGCGCAAAAGGCGCAGGCCAGGGCGCAGCCAACCTGAGAACTGACGCAGACAATGTACTTCTCGTCACCGGGGCGGTGCATCAACGGAATCCGCACGGCCTCAAACTGCCCCTCACCTTCTCCTTTAAAGAGGTACTTGGCGAACTTGTCGTAAGGGGAGACGATCTTGTCGACGAGAGTCAGGCGGGGAATCGAGGTTCGCTCGCGAATCTTCTCCAGCATCCGCCACGAGAAGTGCGGCAGTTCGGCCGGCACCTCAGTCGCCCCATTGCGAACGACGGCCACCTGCAACTGTCGAATCAGTCGCTCGGGCGGCTCCAGGTCGGCGAGGGCAGCGGCAAGTTCGGTTGAGGTCTGGTTCTTAAACAGGATCATGACGCGGTCAGGCTATCCGGAAATCAATGGGGAGTGCAATTTCGCAATCGGAAGTATGGGTAGAGGCTCGTCTTCAGGCAAGCCCACTCGTGAGCGGCACGGCGCTAGCCGCCGGTTCTTTCAAGTTGGACTCTGCATGGAAGAACCGGTGGCTAGCGCCATTCCGCTCACGAGTCGCGGCTGATGGGATGGTCTGTGGGACTTGAGCGAATATCCGTGATAACTCGACGCTGAGGGAATCGTCTCGAAGCTCGGGAACCCTTGGTGGCGCCATCTGCTCAATCGGCAAATTCATTGCCGCCAGAGAAATCACGATGACCGACAATGCGTCAGGAATCTCGCCGCAGGAGGCGTTTTTTGTGGAGACTTCTTAAGGCACACCGCAGAGGTTCAGCAACTGCTTCAATAGGCTCAGCCAGCCAGGTTTTCCTGTCTTTCCTGAGTGGCAGAGCACCGTGCCCGCCAGGTGACTGACCTATACACAACACATTGCCATTCAAGACATTGTGGCTTACCAAAGCGGCACTGAAGCGTCTCAAATCAACAGTCCAAACCCCTCAAACTCGCAGTAGCAATCGGGCGAGTTGCGCCCCCCTTGTGGCTCCGCCGGTGGGTCGCTCTGGGCGACACCGGTTTTGGTCGGGCAACATACCCCACGAATCAATAAAGACAAATTGACTATCACAAAAGTGCGAGGAATTCTCGAAAGCCGCGCCGGCACCATCCGCAAAGTCGGTGCGATCGCTGCACGCTGCATTCAGTTCAGCGGCATGAAGCAGTGTTCGCACGGCCTCCGATCAATCGAGAGATCTCCCAGATCTTCAATCGCTGCCGGCTTCGCGGCCTAATATAGACTTTTGGTCTTTACGCGAACCGCAGACTGTTGAGGTTGTTCGGAGACACCATGTGCATCACTGGCCACATCCTTTCGGACGAGCTGTGGACCCGACGAAATGGCGGCGGAGTCGCATCATGGAGGGATCAGGTTTCCCCGGAAAAACTCAGCGAATTTGCATTGCCATAGGCCGTCGTGCTGCGACGAGGATGCGAAATGAGAACGCCGGTGAGGCTTAACAGTTTGTTTTGAATAATTGTCATATCAGGGATGTGAAACCAAAAGTTATGACAACATGTTAGGCAAACTGGGCTAACTGTTTGACTGTGTAGACGTTGGAGTTTAACTTCGTTTTGGCATCTCTGGAGATTGCCCATTTTAACATTTCTGGATCTTCCAAGATCTTCTAGACGCTCATCCGAGCCTTGTTTCGAACGCGCAGTTCACTCTCGAAATCCGGGCCGATTTCGCGAACTCCGTTCCATTGGACGCCTTGTCACTAACGGCGTTTTGTACGTACGTCCTGTATCTGCAGACATCGGGAGGCCCCCACGCCCATGACGATGTAGAGATCGAATGAACGGCCCCAGACGACGGACCCAGAAAACGACCCAGGCGACGAAGGTCATCGACGTTGAAAACGCACAACACGGACGCGGTTGGCGGAACGCGGTGATCGCTCCAGGGATGGCTGATTGAAAGCGCAAATTAGCACCCGACAATCCTCAGGACATGGAACTGGCCATAGCGCACACGGGCATTTGACCTGGTGTAGATGATCAAAAACCGGAACGGCCGATTCCAGCCTGCATAGACATAAACCCCCATAACACCCCAAATTTCGAAGTTCTGTGAAAGGTTACGTATGAAGAAGATTCCGATGTCGAGTTGGCTGAAGAACATGTTTGGAGGGGCGAAAAAGCCCCAGAAACGGCGTCGCCTTGACGCAAAATCAAAGATCCTGCCGCAGAACTTGGAACAACTTGAAAATCGCACCCTGTTGACCACCTTCGTCTGGGATGGCGGCGGTGACGGCAGTCACTGGAATGATGCGACCAACTGGGTGGGTGATACGAAACCCGATACGACCGATGACATTGTGCAATTCGGTACCGGAACCAACACCATCGCCGACCTGGCGCAGGGTGTGGGACAAATCCACTTCACTGGTGGCGGCAACACGATCAGCATCGCCGCAACCGGGTTGACAATTGATGGCGGCGCGCAGGCCATCAATCTCGTCAATGACGCTGGTGCCAATGCAATCAATGGCACTGGAGATTTGACGATCATCAACGCCAGTCTGCTGACAAACATTGTCGGCGGAACGGTCACCATCGGCGCGGACATCGTAGGTGGTCAAGGCCTCATTGTGGGCTCCGATGCCACGGGCCGACTGATCCTGACCGGCGACAACGCCTACACGGGCGACACCGATGTCGAAGACGGCATACTCGAACTGAACAGCGCCTTCGGTAACGCCTCGACCGGCGTCGGAAACCTGTTCATTGGCGATGGCGATGCCATCCCAGCGCAGGTTGTCACGGATATCTTCGGCTCAATCAATGATACGTCTGACGTCACGGTCTTCTCGGACGGTCTCCTGAACGTCGGAAACAATAACGAGGCGATTGGAGACCTGACGGTCGTTGCTGGCGGAACAGTCACGGCAACTGGCGTCTTCACCGTCGATGAACTGGACCTGTTCGTCAACTCCACTGAAACAGTCACGATTGCGGCCAGTAGTGCCGCGGGCGGCACTGCCACAGTGGGTGCTGGTTCGGCATTCAATTTCAACGCCACTTCGTTGGTCGTTGACGGCAGCGGAGATAACACGCTGACGATCAACAACCCCGCTGCGGGCTTGTTTGCTCCGACCGGCGGCATCACATTCAACGGTGCTACCAACAGCACATTGAACAACCTGGGCGGTGGAAACGTCGTGACGGATGCCGGCGTTTACTTGCCGACCAATGTCACCGACGGGACTCTCACCCATACTGAGGGTGGCGTAGTTCAGACGATCACCTACTCGGGCCTGACCCCGGTCACGGATACGGTCGCCGGCGCGACTTTCAGTATCACCGCTCCGGCTGCCACCGCAGCCACGATTACTGTCGTCAATGGTGCGGTCGGAACGACACGCGTCACCAGCACGACGTTCGAGCAGATCGACTTCGCGAACAAGGTGGCAGTGACCGTCAACGGCAGCAACAGCGCTGACATCATTACGGTCAACAATTCCACTCCAGGGACTGGCCTGACGACGTTGAATGTCAACAGTCTGATTGGGGACGATACGGTTTATGTTCTGGCGACGGCGTCCACCGTCACCACCAATCTCGACACGGGCAACGGCGCCAACGACGAGATCGTCCTCGGTGTGAGCAATATCGCCAACTTCGATAACGGCACGGGGTCGCTGAATGGGATCCTCGGTGCAGTGAATACCGCTGATGCGGGCGGAGTTGTCCGCGTCAGTGTTGATGCCAGCGGTGATGCTTCGGCAACCTACGGTGCGTCAGCCACTTCGGTGACTCGGACCGGGATCGGTGCCATTGGACTGGGGTCCGGAGTCACCGCCGTGCGGCTCGCCGCCAGTATCGCTGGACTCACCGACGTCCTGAACCTCGATGCCGGTGGACGGCCAGTTGCCATCACCGCCAACGGGATTTCTCTGGCTGGAGTGACCCTTGACCTCACGGCCCTCAATTTCGAGACCGTGAACGTCACCAATGCAGGTGCCGTGACCGTCAATGGCGATGCCGGTGACAATGATCTGGTCGTGACCGCGACTTCCGTGAACTCCGCGACGCTGCAATTGGATGGCGGCGCGGCCTACACCTTGACCGGAATTACCAGCCTGACGTTTGATGCGGGTGCCGGTGACGATACGCTGACCATTAACAACCCTGCGGGAACAGTCTTCGGTCCGACCGGCGGGATCTTCTACAACGGCCAGACCCAGACGACTGGCGATGCGTTGTTCCTGCTGGGTGGCGGTGGAGCCGCCTTCAACGAAACCTACACGCCGTCTGCGGTCAACGACGGTGTCCTGGTCACCACGAATGGTGTCGTCACCCAGACTGTGACGTTCACCGGTTTGGAACCTGTCACCGACACCGCGGCAGCCGCAACCTTCACGATCAATGGTACCGCCGCGGCTGACACGATCAACGTCGTCAACGGCCCCGGTGGCACGACCCAAGTCAACAGCAACACCTTCGAATTGGTGAACTTCGCGAATAAGACCGCGGTCACCGTGAATGGCGTGGACGGGGTCGACGTGATTACCCTCGACAACACGCTGGCGGCAGCGGGCTTGACAGCGTTTAATGTGTTCACAGGAATCACGGCTGGCAGTCAGGTCAATGTGCATTCCACACCGTCTGGTATTGTGACCACCATTAACAGCGACGGCGCGGCCGCCACGGTTAACGTGGGCAATGCCGGCTTGCTGACCGGAATCGCCGGTGAAGTCCGAGTTCAGAATGCTTTCGACTTCACTAATTTGAGTATCGACGACAGTGCGGATGCCGTAGCGCGCAATGCCACGCTCGACCAGACGTTGATCGGACTTCAAACCTTCGGGCAACTGACGGGTCTGGGCAATACCGCCCCGATTCTCTATGCCATGGCCAACTCCGGGGATGTCTCCGCTGTCACCATCAGCGCGGGCACAGGTGGCAACACGTTGTTGATCAACCAGGCGACTGCTGCAGGCAGTCCATTCACCACCACTGTGAACACAGGTAACGGTACCGACACGGTCAACGTCGTGGCGACCAGTGCCAATGTGACCTATCAAATCCATGGACAGAACGGTGGCGACACTGCCAATGTGGGCAGCCTGGCTCCCGTGACCACTGGTGGTTTGCTGGCCGGCATCCAGGGTGATATCCGCTTCGACAATGCGGGTTCTTTCACCGCTATCAATATTGATGACAGCGGCGATGCTGTCGGCCAGACAGCAACTCTGGCAAATCCAGTCGCGGGTGACGAACGCCTGACCGGACTGGGAAATACGGGTTCCATCAACTGGCACCTGAACGATACCGCGTCGGTTGTGATCAATGGTGGTGCGGGCGGTAACACGATCAATGTGAACGTGACGGATCCGCTGATCTTCAACTCGACTGTGATCAATTCCGGCACCGGCGTTGATCACGTCAACATCATTTCCACCACTGGTGCGCTGACCGTCAATGCCCAGGACAGCGACGACGTATTGACCACCACCGGTACAGGACTGACTGCTGGCGTGGAAGTCGACTTGAACGGTGGCGACGGGGACGACAGCTTTGTCATCGTCGGCGTGCCCACGGTGGGTTCGGATCTGAACATCGACGGCCAGACTCAAGCCACGGCTGCCGGTGACTCGATCACGATGAATGGCGCGAACATTAATTCGATTCGCCACTTCCTCACCTCACCGGGTGCCGGTGTGATCGAATATGATACCGATGCGTTAGACAATGCGACCAACGAATCGGACGTTGACTATGTCAATCTGGCTCCGATCTTCGACAACTCGAATGCCGTGAACCGCGTGTTCGACTACGGTATTGGTGACGATCAGGACGTCGTAATCCAGGATGTGGGCGGTGCCGACG
>JAQGHS010000087.1 GCA_028291605.1 Planctomycetaceae bacterium
AAACGGCAAGAAAGTTCGCTGCCCGAAATGTCAGGAAGTCTTCAAGGTTCAACTACCGGAAGAAGACGACTTGGAAGTGGTCGACGATTTGATGGACGACTTTGGGGCGGAGGATGAACTCCCCGAAGAAGAGCCGATCGAAAAGAAGCCGTCATCCAAGAACAAGAAGGGGAAAAAGAAGAAGAAAGGCGGTGGGGCCAAGATTCCCTGGGCCATCATAGGAATCGCTGCGGCTGTCTTATTGATGCTGGGCGGTGTGGTGGTCGTTGTCGCACAGTTCGCCGGGAATGTCGGGACGAACAAGATCGACATGACCTATCTCCGGCCCGACGCCAATATGGTCGCACACCTCAAAGTGAAGGAGATGCTCGATAGCCCATTGCTGGCCGGCGTGATGAAGACGCCCGCCGCGCTGCAGATGTTGGAAATGCAGTCGGGTGAGTCGGGGGTTGGTGCCAATGAGATGATCTCATTGACTGTGGGGGCCAGGATCGACGAGCGGCTCTCGGACATGAATTTTCCCATGGGGCCGGCCGGAAGGATGAATGCTCCTGCGGAGACTCAAAAGGCTTCTCATACCGTGACTGTCATCCGCACCTCGGTGCCCATGAAAGCGGATGAGATCACCACGACGAAATTCAAAGCGACTCCGCAAACCCACAATGGGAAGACGTATTACAAGCTGGGTGCTGTGCCTGCAAACCGTTTCGGAATTAAACCGTCTCCGGATCGGCCAGACAGTGTTTATTTTCCGGAAGGCACCGTCATGGTGATGGCCCTGGAAGCCGACATCAAGCAGGTCATCGATCAGGGGTCTAAGCAAACGCGCCGCCGGGAGTTTGACTTTATCAATCCGGGGATGACGCTTCTGATGGCCATGGCCCTGCAGTTACCTGGAGATCCCAATGCCGCCCTCAAGACGCCTGCAGATCAGCCGCAATTGCAGGCCCTGGAGCGAGCCTCAAATAGGACGGTTCGCGGCGGCGTGGCGGGGGTCAAGATCACCGATCGTGTGGATTTGGAAATCATCGCGAAGTGCGCGGACAACGCCGGGGCGGCTGAAATGAAAACTGCGCTGGACGGTCTATTTGCCCACCTCAAAGCGCAGTTCGAGAAGACCAAGACGATGCTCACGCTAATGGATCTGAATGATGTCATTGCCTTGGGTGACAAGAGCCTGGCAAGCATCAAGGTCGAGGTCGCTGGAGCGCAAGTTGTGGCGTTGGGGACAATCCCCAGTGATATCAAAGCCGTCGGGGAATCGCTGTCGAAAAAGATTCCTGGTATGGGTGGGATGGGGATGGGCATGCCGTCTCCCGGAATGCCGCCCGGATTCAATGGCCCCCCCGGTTCCAGCGGTGGCCTGCCGGCCGGATTTGACGCGAGTCAAATTCCGCCAGGAACTTTGCCCCCGGGAACAGTTTTGCCAGAGGGGCTTCCCTCAGGGACATTGCCCCCTCAGGCAGTTCCTGCCGGAGCAGTGCCGCCAGCCGGGGCGCCACCCCCCTAGTCTTTGGACTGCATGGAGATTCATCAACAGCTGGAGAATTCAACTGTTTGGAAAACGAACTGCAGAGTGTCGTCCGATAACGACCGTGATCTCTGTGATCAGAAGCTGATTTTGCACCCGAAATTCGATCCAACTTGATGACACGTGCATTCTGGCTGAGACCCGTTCATAATTTGCTGTTCCTTGCCAAGTTCTCTGGCGATCTTGATTGTTTCCATTCGCTGCGGAGCCGTCATTCATGGCCGATCAACTGAAGGTGGAATGCCCGCATTGCAAAGAGGCATTACCTCTGAAAGACCGTTCGGCAGACGGCAAGAAAGCTCGGTGCCCGAAATGCAAGGAAGTCTTCAGGGTTCAATTGCCCGCAATACTGCCAGCCAAAAAAAGTCTGGTAGAGGACATCGATCTGGAGGCGTACTTCAGTGACAAGGACTCGGGTAATGAGAAGTCCGCTGCTGTGGACTCGGTCACTGAGGATTCCGCCGCCGCAAATTCTGCCATTGCAAGTGTTGACGTTGCAAATTCCGCCGCTGCAAATTCTGACGGTGAAGCCTCGTCCGCTAAGGATTCGACCCCTCTAGGTTCCGTCACAGAGAAGCCCTCTGCTGATGACTCCGCCAGTGATAACTCCGACGTTGACAAATCGGGTGCCGAGGATGCCGAGGACGAGGATGCTGGGGCGGAGAAACTCACCGAAGGTGAGCCAATCAAAACAAAAGAAACTTCTCCAGAAGAGCCCTCGCTGAAAGCGAAGAATAAGGAGAAATCGGGGAAGTCGAAATTCCCGCGGGCCATCATGGCAATCGCTGCGGTTGCCTTGCTGACGCTGGGCGGCATGGTCGTCGTGGTTGGGAAATTCACCGGAAATGAAGGTTCCAATAAGATCGACATGACGTATCTCCTGCCCGATGCCAATCTGGTGGCGCAACTCAAAGTGAAGGAGATGCTCGAAAGCCCGTTACTGGCGGGTGTGATGAACACACCCGCCGCACAGCAGATGTTGGAAATGCATTCGAGCGAATTGGGAGTCGACGCGAAGGAAGTGATCTCATTGACCGTCGGGGCGAAGATCGACGAGCGTGTCCCCGACAGGAATTCTCAGTCAGGATCGGCTGAGAAGGTGAATGCCCCCGACGAGACTCAACAGGCTTCGCATAGAGTGACCGTTATCCGGACTTCCGTAGTGTTACGAGCGGATGAGATCACCGCAACAAAACTCAAAGCGACTCAACAAACGCATAACGGAAAGACCTATTACAAGCTGGCCGCGGTCCCGGAAAATCGTTTGGGAATTAAACCATCTCAGACCCGGCCGGACAGTGTGTATTTTCCCGAGCCTTCCGTGATGGTGATGGCCTCGGAGGCGGACCTGAAACTGGTCATCGATCAGGGGGCCACCCAAACTCGCCGCCGTGAATTTGACTTCATCAATCCAGGAATGACGCTACTGATGGCGATGGCAATGCAGTCTGCTGGAGACCCCAATGCGGCCCTCAAAACGCCCGAGGATCAGCCTCAGCTACAGGCACTGGAACGAGCGACAAATAGGGCGGTTCGAGGCGGAGTGGCAGGGATCAAGATCACGGACCATTTGGATTTGGAAGTCATTGCGAAATGCGCCGACAACGCCAGGGCAGCCGAAATGAAGGCAGCACTGGATGGTCTATTTACTCATCTCAAATCTCAGTTCGTGCAAAGCAAGGTTTTATTGGCTCAGTTGGAGATGAACGATGTGATCGCGTTGGCTGACAAGAGTCTGTCAAGCCTCAAAGTTGAGGTGACGGATTCACAAGTCGTAGCCTTGGGGACGATCCCCAGTGGTCTCAAATCGGTGGGGGAGTCGCTGTCGAAAAAGATGCCTGGGATGGCGGAAATGGGAATACCCCTGCTCCGGGTGCCAGTTGGAAGTGATGCAAGTCAAGTTCCGCCTAAGAAAGTGCTACCTGGAACCGTTTCGCCAGAGCGGACCTCGCCGGGCACAGTCCCGCCACCAGCAGTTCCTACCGGAGCCGTGCCGCCGGCTGGGGCGCCGCCTCCGTAGTTCCACTACGATGACGCGATTCGCCAACACCAAAACCGTTCCGCATGGAAAGCAGACAGGTGAGCCCCGTCCCGTAACGGCCTGTTGATTTAATCGGCATGTAAACACAATGCCAGTGTAATTAGTATGTACGGTGATACGGTTTAAGTGTCCAAACCTATGTTCAATGGGCACCTGGTGTCGCGAAAACGAAAATACGCGATTAGGGTTTGATTAAATCAACTAGCCCGTAAGGGTGGGGGTTGAATTGAGAATGCAGACGCGACGTCACGCACAGCACACCGGGCCTCATGGCACCGGGCTCACCAAGGCTGTTGATTGACGATCTCGAATGTTGCGTGGTGGGGCCCATCACGGAATTGTCCCCTTGGCGATCAGGAATGCGTTTCTTTCACTGCGCGAACGTCGACCAGCAACCATCTGGACCGCTCGTGCCAGATGGGATACTCTACATTTTTGGCCAGATCACATGCCGCTGCTCGCGAGGTGCACCATGCAAAAACGCGTTTGGGGATTTTTCTCTCTTGTCGTCTTGTTGTGCGCGGCCCCCTTGCTGGCTGGCACGTTCTTCGGAACGATCGAATCGGTCGATGCTGACGCTCGATCCGTGGTCGTGGCCGGGGCCAAAAACGCAGGGTCAAAAACATTCGAGATCCCTGAAAAGGCATCCATTTCTGTCGCCGGCAAGAAATCCGACTTCGACGCCCTGGTGGAAGGCGCCTCGGTCACTGTTTCGACGGATGCCTCCAACAAGGTGACCAAGATCAATGTCCGGGCCGCTGCGGGTGCGACAGCCCGTGACAAGGGTGCCTCGGCCAAAAAGTCCGCCACCCCGAAAGGTGATGGTGACTCGGAGAATACGGCCGGGGCCGGCAAAGTGACCCCCGGAGACTGGCCCTGTTACGGCGGACTGGATCACGACAATGTCTCGCGCGAAACGGGTTTGTTGAAGGCTTGGCCTTCGGGCGGGCCCAAACTGGCGTGGCAAGCGAATGGTTCGGGAGAAGGCTACGCTTCGGTTTCGGTAGCCGATGGCATGATCTTTACTATGGGCAACATCGGTTCGAACGAAGCAGTCACAGCCTTTAGCCTGGAAACGGGAAAAGTTCTGTGGCAGCAGAAAACGGGAGCGGCCTCGCGCTTGCAGGCGGGCAACGGGCCGCGTGGTACGCCCACTTATGACGACGGTCAAGTCTACGCTCTCGGGGGCAATGGGGATCTGACGAGCCTTAACGCGAAGACGGGAAAGCAGTCTTGGCGGAAGAACATCCTGCAGGACTTCGGCGGTAACAACATTCAATGGGGAATATCGGAATCGGTCCTCATCGACGGCGACCGATTGATTTGTACTCCGGGCGGTAGCAACGGCACGATCGTGGCCCTCGACAAGAGCACAGGCAAGCCGCAGTGGCGGTCCAGCGTACCTGGAAAACCCAGGGCGGGATACTCGTCGGCTATCGTGGCGGAAGTCGACGGCGTGCGACAGTATGTGCAGTTTCTGCACACCGGAGTCGTGGGGGTCAAGGCGGATACCGGCGAGTTTCTCTGGGGCAACGATGCCTCGGCCAACGGTACCGCCAATTGTTCTTCGCCCGTCTTCGCTGACAACATGGTGTTTAGCGCCTCGGGTTATGGTAAGGGCGGAGCGATGGTCAAGCTGGCAGCCAAGGGCCGCAAGATCTTTGCCACACCGGGCTACCACACGAACAAGATGGAAAGTCACCACGGCGGTATGGTGTTGTTGAACGGCTGTGTCTATGGCTCCAGCGATCCCGGAGTCGTGCGCTGCCTGGATCTGGCCACCGGTGACGTGAAATGGGAGGATCGCTCGGTCGGCAAGGGATCGATTACCTGTGCGGACGGTTATTTGTATGTTCGCAGCGAGAACGGCCCTGTCGCGCTGGTCGAGGCCAGCCCGTCGGGCTACAACGAAACGGGCCGTTTCGAGCAGCCCGATCGCAGTAATGCGAACGCGTGGGCGCACCCGGTCGTGTCACATGGTAAACTGATCCTGCGAGATCAGGATCTCGTACTCGTGTATGACGTCAAAGAGTAACCTCGTTCCTGGTTATACTAACCCGGACCGCATCGACAACTGACAAAAAGCCTTACCTAATGCGAATTGTGTCCGGAAAATACCGGCGGCGACTGCTGCAGACGAGTCCCGGCGATACGACGCGCCCGATCACCGATCGGGCGAAAGTCGCGTTGTTTGACCGTATTCAGCCCATTCTGGATGAAGGGCCGCGCGTGGCCGATGTGTTTTCGGGGACCGGCACGATGGGGCTGGAAGCTCTCAGCCGTGGCGCCAAATCGGTCGTGTTTTTCGAACAGGACCAGACCGCGTATGAGTTGTTGAAACAAAATGTCGAGATGCTGGACGCGAAAGCGGACACGGTCTGCTGGCGGACCGACGTCTTTCGGACCTCGTTTCATCCGAAGGGCGAAGCCTACAAGGATTTTGTCCCATACGATGTCATTTTTTTC
>JAQGHS010000106.1 GCA_028291605.1 Planctomycetaceae bacterium
CCTCGAATCCCTAAATCGCAAACCCCGTGATAAACCGGCGTTGTCACCGCACAACACCGTGAGAATCCGGCAAATGCCACATCCTGCAACCCGGTGTGCGCCCTCGAACTGAGGGTTGCAGATTTCCGCTGCGGGCGGGCAAGTTTTGAAGTTGCTCTGCGATTTTGATCACCATGTCAATTAGGTGAAGTATTGAATCCCGGAGGGATTCCAGAGATTAGCCGGTGGTTGAGGAGCGAAGCGACGACACCACCGGACAACGCCCTCGTACCTCGCCTCGATCCTGAAGGGATCGCAGAGCATTTCCAATTGAGCCGCCGCAACAGGTCGTTCCCTCTGGCATCCCTCCAGGATGCGGACATGACTCCGACCTAACCGGTGGTGTCGTCGCTCCGCTCCTCAACCACCGGCTACTCTCTACGACCCCTCCAGGGTCGGAATTCAGCCAGATTTCAACCCCGCAAGGGGGGTGGCGGAGCAGAAGCGACGCGGATTGGTTGATCGAGACCGTATAACAACCATCCGGCTCACGCCGGACGCTCACCTACGAAGAATCGCCACTCTCGACCCGCGCGAGTGATCTCGGAATATCCACGATGCTCGCGCGATTGTCTTGGAAACACCAGTTGACCGCGGATATGATCACTGGAGTGCGGAATATCCGCGATCATCGTGATGAAACATTGTTAGGCGGTTGAGTTCCAGCGACTGAGACTCTGTTCTGAATTTGCTTGGGCGTTGCGCAATGAATCCGTTCTGGTTACTTCAACTGACACGCTCCAATACGTCGGTCCTATGGATTGTCGGTACGCTGGCCATGGTTGGTGTTGTGTTGATCTCGCGGTCGTTGAGACAAACTCCTTGGTGGCGTGCGGTCGTCATCGGCATCGCCGCTATGCTTTTGGTCTCGCCCGTGCATAGCGTCACGCTCGATCCGTGGTGGAGAGCACCATGGCCGTCCGTTTATATTACGGCCGCATTTGTCGTCGGTGCATTTGATTCGGCTGGTGCGTATTTCGAGCGTGACTTTATAATGCCACCAATAGCCTGGGGGTTGCTGACTGGTTTCACTTGGCAATGCGCTCATGTCATGCTGCGTCGTCACGTTCCGCCATTCCCATGACACCAATGGGCAATTGCACAATTTGCTGACACGTGACATTTTGTTGTCAATACGCGCCGGGAATGCCTACTATGGCTGGTAAGTATCTGGTAATGGTATGTCCAAATGCGCCTAACCAGCGGTTCAACCCGACATTGTGCCGCGGGCCGGCTTAATGTGTTATTCAAATCACTCGCGCGGCACAACGCGGGTTAACCTGGGCGTTAGGCGGATGAGTGGAAGCGCATATGACAGCAGCTCACCAGCGACGGACAATGTTCTTCGTTTTGGGTGCAATCGCTGCGGCTATCGCACTGGCGGGCGGCGTTGTCGTATTGCGTAGCTACTTGGACCCGTTCGACGATCAACCATTCTTGCAGTCCGTATGGGCGGCAGCAAATGCAGAGACACGTGCCTCCATGGCGCGCGATGCGATCAAGCAAGTCTCCGTTGGTGCGTCCGCTGATCAAGTGCGAGATTTACTTGGCAAACCAGAACCCGTAACGCGGTACTCTGGGGCGATAGATGCGTTTGGAAATCGCTTGTGCTATCCTGAAACGTGGTCATACTATCTGGGAAGTTGGAACTGGGGTGGACTCGACTCCGCATTCGTTTACGTACATTTTAACTCGGACCGCAAAGTAGCGTCGGTCGAGATCACGGGGGGATAGTCGCCTAACAAGCGGTTCAACCCGACGCGTGCCGCGAGCGGGTTTGGTTGGTGCTTGTCACGTCACTCTCGCGGCACAACGCGGGTTAACCTGGGCGTTAGGCAGGAAGAGACATATGGCAATCGCAGCCGCTCAAGCACAGAAATTCTATGAGCAAGTCACCGCTGAGCGGCGAGTCTTCACTTTCCTTAACGACGATTCGTTCCTCGTGTTCAAGGTCGGTAGTTTGGAGGTCGTTCCGTTTTGGTCAAGCGCGACGCGACTGGACAGTATTATGAAGACCCATCCGAAATATCGTGAATACACGACGGATGAATCAACGCTGGAGCATTTTCTGGCGACGACCCTTCCATTGCTGCATCAGGAAAAAATAAACATTGGTGTCAACTGGTCTGGGACTCGGCTCACAGGGTATGACATCTCTGCAAGCGACCTTCAGAAGAACTTAAATTATTGGCTCTCTCAACAACGGGGCTAACCTCTATATGGTCCTACGCTGTCAAGAGAGCGCACGTTGAGCGCAGTGAGGATTTGTGAAAAAGTTTCCCCACACATTTCGTTGACGGAGTTCTGGCTTCGTTCTGGTTGCGTAGCGCTACGGTTTGGTTCTACAAACGGTGTCATTTCGCGCGGCCCTGTGAGTGGGACTCTGGCCGGAGCGACGCACCAAACATCTATCGAGGGTTCGGCCGCGGTGACCTTACGACCTCCGCGGCTGTCCGAATAGACCGGTACACTAAAGGCGTGTACGTCGCTGAGGCGTTTCAGCCTGCACGCTCTGGGCTGTGGCCAGCGTCGAGCGTGCTTCAGACTCTCCTAGAAACTCAACCGTGCCCCACCTCCGACGGATTCAAAAAGGGTTGGCTCGCGACTCGCGTCGTGTCCAGTTAGATGTCACTCGGGGTGAGGGCGTCGCAGTCCAGAATTCTTTCAATGCCTCCATCGTCAAGGTAAAATCGAACAGCCGGTCGGCGGCACGTTGAGGTCAGTACCTCAGGGAGTCCGAAGCCATTGTGAGCGTGATAGGATATAATTACGCCGAGCTCGGAAAATTGATCTGGGATGCACTTTCTAAGAAATGAAATGACACCCTTTATCGCATGGCGGAAGGAGACCACAAACTATGGCACACACTATCCCAGAATCCGATTGGAAGCTGCTTGGCAAGCTGAGACCGCTGGCGCTGGAACGAATGTGCCAGCGCGTGCTGGATGAAATCGGCGCGATTGCTGCGGAGCCAAAATCATCGCATGAGCGCTACCTCGAAATCTATGCCCTCACTCGAAAGCATGACAACGAGATCGCGGATGGATTCAATGATGTCCGCAGGTCAACTGCATATCTCGGCCTGGCGGCGATGCGCTCGCTGAAGCTGATCTCCGATGAGGAGTTTTCAGGTTTCTCAAAGGAGACGCAAGATGTTCTTAAATTCATGTTGGGTTAATCTGGGCGTCAGGTGATCACGATATGGCTCAGAATCTGTCGTTCGACAACCACCGACTACGCTCTTTAATCCCTCTGGGATAAATGCTAAGTCGACGTTCGGAAATGTCTGTGCTGTAGCCACGCTCGCCAGAGCGTGGGAATCCAAGGTAAATTGCCCACGTTCTGGCGAGCGCGGCTACTTGGCTAACTCTGCTCATCTACTTGGAACGCGACTTCACCGAGTCGGATGTTAGGCCAACCTGTGTGTGATGCGAATCATTGGAGCACCTGAATGGACCAGACATTTACTGATTCCGCCCGCAACAGCATGGTCACCGCCAATCGCCTTACTAAGGAATTCAACACAACATTTGTGGGCAGTGTGCACATTGTTCTCGCGATTCTCGACAACGATGAGTCGATTCGCTCGCTGTTTGCGAAGGAGAGCGGGACCACAGACTTTCGGAACTACGCTCGGGATTCACTCCAGTTTGATCGCGCTGGCCATGTTAAGGCCATCTTGGTCAAGACTCTCCATGATGCCCAGTCCAGCGGGTGTCGGGTGGTCGGCACGAAACACTTCATGATCGCTGCCCTTACCGACCCCGACGCGGCCGTTCTGCACTTTCTGTCGCTCGCCGGACTGACCGCTGAAGCCGCCCGGTCCGCCATCGCCCAGCTTCCTCCATGACTATTCCGCCTGACGGCCGCATGGAACGGAAATTGCGGCTTCATCTGTCGTGGATCGAAACCATTAAGTTCTCTGAATCGTTGCGGGAGCTCCCTTTCCAGATCCAGGGCGCTTTAGCTCCGGCACTGCGCTGATTGTTGGACCGCCAGCTTGCGGGATGGGAGATCACTTTCAGCTTCAGAGAGGTCGTGCCAGGCAGCTCGGCCATGAGGTCAGTTGCTGCCGGAAAGGGGCAGGCAAATGATCAATCTCTTTTTTTGGCGTCGCGGGAAACACGCTCGACGCCCCCGCAATGAGAGCGGGGTGTCCCGATTGGATGAGCTGGAATCTCGTCTGCTGCTCTCGGGAGTGGCGATGCCCAGCCACATCGTCGTGGTCATTGAGGAGAACCATTCCTATTCGCAGATCATCGGTTCTTCCGATGCGCCTTATATTAACTCGTTGAGTCAACAAGGCGCTCTCATGACGAACTCGTTTGCGATCGAACATCCCAGCCAGCCGAACTATCTTGATCTGTTTTCGGGGTCCAATCAGGGAGTCGGCGGCGATGGGGTCCCCTCGCACACATTTTCCACGCCGAATCTGGGTGGCGAATTGATTGCGGCCGGCTTGACGTTTACCGGCTATTCGGAAGATCTTCCCTCCGCGGGTTTTACGGGTAAGTCGAGCCAGGATTATGTTCGCAAGCATAATCCCTGGGTGAATTTCGAGGACATCCCGGCGCAGGACAATCTTCCATTCGAGGGGTCTTTCCCATCAGATTTCAATCAACTGCCGACGCTGTCCATTGTGGTCCCCAATCTTTCGAACGACATGCATGATGGCTCGGTGCAGCAGGGCGATGCCTGGCTGCACACGCACCTGGACGCGTACGTGCAATGGGCCCAGACCCACAACAGTCTATTAGTGGTCACCTGGGACGAGGACGATTTCACGCGCGTCAATCATATCCCGACATTATTTGTGGGGCCAATGGTGGTGCCCGGCCGGTACAGCGAGACGATCGATCACTTCGACGTGCTGCGGACCTTGGAAGACGCCTACGACTTGCCCTATGCCGGGGCGAGTGCCGAGGCGACTCCTATCACCGATATCTGGACCCCCGCCTCCATCGGGCCAACCCTGACCTCATCGGCCCAGGCATCAGTCTTCGGGCAGAATGTGATGCTGACAGCCAATGCAGGTTGTGGGGCCACGGGCCTCGGAACGGCGACGTTTTTCGATGGAACCCCACCCCTGGGTACGGCCCCATTGGTTGATGGCAGCGCCAGTATCTCGATTGCCTCACTGGCGGTCGGCACACATACTCTGAGTGCCACCTTCAGTGCAGACTCCGGGATCGAACGACAGCCGCATCTGGTGCAAACGGTCAATCGGGCCAACACGACGACAACGCTGACCTCCGAGGAAGATCCCGCGGGATTGACGCAGACCTTTCAAGCCACGGTCAGTGTCAATCCTCCCGGTTCCGGAGTCGCGATCGGAACGGTGACCTTCCAGGATCGGAAAAAGATCCTGGGCACAGGGACTCTCAATCAACTCGGTCAAGCCACACTGACGATCCCCACCTTCAAACACGGCAAACATCTGATCACGGCAATTTATGGCACGACGGATCACTTCAATTCCAGTCAGTCCGCCGTGTTGATGGTCAAGGGGGGGCGTCTTAAGGTATAAAGGAACAGCTGAATTCTCTAAGGCAACGGAGGTCTTCACGTGCTGGAAGATAAGTGGTCAAGATGGATTGCCGAGGCCAATGCCGTCTTGGCTGCGTATGCCGATTGCGACGCACGGTGGTGGTTGTTTGGCCCACCTTACAATACATTCCAACTCGTCGTGGGTGAGCCGACGGGGGAGAATGTCGCTATCATGCTGTGTCGTACGAAATACATAGCCGGCCCGACTTCCTGGCACAATCAAAAGCTCAAGGTCAGCGGGGATTCGAATTTCAGCGGGTATCAGATGAATCGGACCTTCTGTCTGGAAGACGCCGCTGCAGGGTTCCGTGCGGAGTCTGCAACATTTCACTGGGCGAAGAATGTCAAGGTGATGGATCACTACAAGTGGTGCGTGTGGCTCCCCACAGAATAGCCAACTTCAGAGCATTGAAGTCGTGGGCTGCGAATCACTTGTTGTGCGACGGATGGCCCCGGCGCAGGTGGTGCCCGCAACCCCACTGTGACGCATCGCGGAATCGTGGCGTGTTCACGGATCAGGATGAGCCGGCATTCACCCCGGGAGGGGTGGGAGCTATTAGCCCCGGGTTGAGCGTACTCGCGACACCCGGGGTTAGGTTCGTGTTTTCGGCCTCGACCCTGGAGGGGTCGCAGAAACAAAACGTCTGCTTTCCAAGGATTTCTGTACCTCCGCGACTAAACCTCTCCAGCCTTCTCTCAATCAGGCCTTCATTGTGTCCCATGACATGAATTCAGATGCCTTCCAAGTTCGAACGGACATTGACGCGGCAATCGGTGAAGCCGTCGCGGCGAATTTTTCGATATTGTTTGTGCACGTCAGCTGGGCACCCATGAAGCTGCAGCGCGACCTGTTTCTTCGATTTGCGGCAGATTGTCAAAACAAGTCTCCAGGCGTGATATGTTTTCGATATATTGATTTCACTGACGTTAGCGACGACTATCCGCAGCTCTTCTCGCTCCCCGGTTGGGCCGAGCTTCGGCAGCAGAGTGGCAATGCGATGATCCATGGCTACGGTGAACTGGTCTGGATGGATCATGGCAACGTGGTACATGTCGAGCGAACTTTGAACTACAAGAATGAATCAGAATTAACTGCCAAGACCAATTCGCTGTTCACGATAGATATGAGCAAATAACAAACGGTTCGCTCCAGTGTGTGTCGTATTCGAGATCGGGGCTCTTGTTGGCTCGCCGATGCAGATTATCCTATCCGAAAAGCCGCGATGACTGCTGCTCGACTTTCGCCGTACCGCGTGCTGTTCATCGATTTCGATGGGGTGCTTCGCAAGTGGCCGGATTCCGATGCGGAACTGGAGCGGTCCTATGGCCTGCCCGCAGGAGCTCTACGTGATTCGGCCTTTGAGCGGACGCTGCTTCACGAAGTCGTGACGGGTTGCATTTCTGATGAAGAGTGGCGAGAACGGATTGCGGAATTCCTGAGTCAGAAATATCCGGGAGCACGCGTTCGTGATGCGGTCGTCGCGTGGTCGGCAGACATCGGCGAAGTCAATGAGCCTGTCTTGAAGTGTGTGCAGCGGGCAGCCGAGCAGATCAAGGTGATATTGGTTACGAACGGAACATCCAGATTGAACCGTGACCTCGCAGCGCTCGAATTGAGCGAACAGTTTGACGCCGTGGTAAACTCCAGCGTCGTTGGTGCCGCGAAGCCCGACCGCGAGTTTTACATGGCCGCCCTCCAGGCAGCCGGAACAAATGCAACGGAGGCACTGTTCGTCGACGATTCGGTGGCACACGTGGCTGCCGCATTAGAGCTGGGGATGTGTGCCCATCATTTCAACGGAATCGATGGTCTGTCGACCTTTTTGCAGGATAACGGAGTGCTTCACAAAACACGTTGATAAATCGGCAGACTAGGACGGTTGCGATGATCGATGGACTGACCCGGCGGAAGCTGATTGAGAGCCTGCTTGCTGAGTTCCTTTCCGATTTGGGTGAAACTCCAGAATTGCGTGGGGCGGCGCGTCGCAATGGTGCGCTGCCGCTGTTTCGGGATATGGGAGGCTGCTATGCGATTCGGCCCGATGGGACCCTGGTGTCGTGGTCCTGGGATGAGCCGGATCAAGTCTGTGTGGAAAAGGATGCTCGTATTTGGAACATCGCACTTTTTGCGGGAAGCGAGCGGTGGGTGGAATTAGCAAGTCTGATTCCCAGCCGGCCAGTGAACGCCAAAGTGTGTGACAGTTGTGACGGAACCGGGCGACTCAAGGGGTTGCCGGACGAACTCGCCCAAAGAATCCGATGCTACTGCGGGGGCATCGGTTGGCTTCCGGCCGGGGCCTGAGCTAGATGCATCAGTTCCGCTTTGGAATGGGTACGAGGGGAATCGTCACGGCGAGGACTGCGGCCATCAGGCCCAGGCTGACGATGGCGGGAAGGTATGAGCCCGTACGCGTTTTGACCTCGGCCAGCACCACCGGCCCCAAGGCGGAGGCGATGACCGTCAGCATCTGCGCGACTCCCTGGATTTTTCCGAGTTGCGCTCGGCCAAATAGCTGAGCCCAGATGGTGAAGAAGAGGACGGTCACCATGCCCCCCGCGGAACCCATGACGACGGCGTACGTGACCAGTCCCGAATATGTGCTGACAAACGGCAAGCCGAGCAACGCTGCGGCC
>JAQGHS010000145.1 GCA_028291605.1 Planctomycetaceae bacterium
GGTTGCCATTAGGCTCAAACGAGTTAGCAATTTTGAAACCTAATTGGTCGCGATAGAATGCTGCCGAACGATTGATGTCTTGTACCGACAGTAACGGCACTAATTCATGAATGGTAGTGGCGCCGGAGTTCTCGGACATCGCAATCTCCCGGGATGACAATTGATCTTGGGCAGGTCAACGGCGCTGAAATTATACTTCCTCTGCCGCTCGCGTGATGTCCAAAGCGACGAATTTAAGCAACTGCTGATCAGACATCTCGGTCAGTAGAGTTTCGCCTTCTCGAGTCGGGCCGAGGATCTTGTCGGCCAGGTCCTGTTTGTCGCGGATCATTTGATCGATCCGTTCTTCAAGCGTGCCGCGGCAGACGAATTTGTGAACGAGGACGTTACGTTTTTGGCCGATACGGAAGGCGCGGTCGGTGGCCTGATTCTCGACTGCGGGGTTCCACCAGCGGTCGAAGTGGACGACGTGGGACGCGGCGGTCAGGTTCAATCCCGTGCCACCGGCTTTGACCGAGATCACAAAGAACGGCAAGGCATCCTCTTCCTGAAAACGCTGTACCAGTTCTTTGCGTTTGGCGACGGGAACTCCCCCGTGCAACACCAGGCCAGGCTGGCCGAAAACGTCTGCCAAGTATTGGGCCAGAGGTTCGCACAGAGATTGAAATTGCGTGAAGATGAGCACCTTTTCCTGTCGTTCGGCGATCGGTTCGCAGATGGCGGCCAACCGCAGAAACTTACCGCTGGCATCCGCGGCGAACTGGGGCTGTGCGAGATATTGCGACGGATGATTGCAGATCTGCTTGAGACGCATCATTGTCCCGAGCACGATTCCGCGGCGCTGAATATCGTCCGATCGACCCTCTTCCTTCATCGCCTCCAGTTGCCGCGCGAGGTCCTCCACAACCTGTTCATAGAGGGCCGCCTGCTTCTTCGAGAGACCACACTCGACTCGCATTTCGGTCTTCTCAGGCAGGTCAGGAGCGATCAGCGGATCTGTCTTCAAGCGACGTAAGATATAGGGTTGAACCAACCGCCGTAGTGCGCCATAAGCCTGGGCGTCCTGTTGCTTGTTCAGCCGCTTGACGAAATCTTTAAACTGCTTGGCCGTGCCGAGCAAACCCGGACAGCAGAAGTCGAACAGGGACCACAAGTCCCCAATATGATTCTCAACCGGCGTGCCGGTCAATGCGATGCGCACCATGGCCCCGAGTTTCTTCACCGACTTAGTCTGCGCTGAGGAGGCGTTCTTGATGGCTTGGGCTTCATCCAGAATGATGAGTTTCCACGGCACCGTCCCAATCCAGTCGGCCTTTCTGATCAACGTGTAAGTTGTGACGACCAGATCGACCTGTGCCAGCGCAGTTAGTGGACTGGCGGCGATCTCGTCCAGAGTCTCTGCATCGGACTCCGAGCGATGTGCAAAGACCACTTTGAGTTGTGGGGCAAACCGCGTCAACTCCTGTTTCCAATTTCCGACGAGTGACGCGGGAACGATCAAGAGGCTTGCCCGATCCCCGAGTTCGCGCTTTCCTAAGCCGCTGGTTTTTAATCGCAACAGCAGATCGATGACTTGAATCGTTTTACCCAAGCCCATGTCGTCGGCCAGGCAAGCCCCCAGTCGCAACCGCGTCATGAACCACAGCCAGCGGACACCGTCGGCCTGATACGGCCGTAGCGTCGCGTTCAATCCGTCTCCAGGCGAGCAACCCAGTACACCGCTGGGGTCGCGGAGCTTTTCCAGAGTATCGCGCAGCCAATTTCCGGCAGAGATTGATGCCCAGTCAGCCTCAGTTCCGGCGACTTCCTCTTTGCCATCCAGAGACGCTCCCGCCAATAGCCGCATGCCTTGCAAGAAATCGACACCATCTGCATTGACTTCCTGCAGTTGCTTCCAATGGGACAGAGCCTCCTGCAATTGGTCACGATTGACTTCGACCCATTTGCCTCGCAACAGAACCAGACCGTCCGCTTCCGCGAGCAACTGCTTCTGTTCGGCCTTGGTCAGTGTTTCACCGTCGAGTGCAAGATCAACCGAGAAGTCCAGTAAGCCGTCCACTCCAATGCGACTGGGCTCCTTCTGGCCGATCTGAACCTTGACGGTGGGGCGCGGCGGCTTGCGGGCTTGCCACCAGTTGGGTACGCGAACGACCAGTCCGCTGTCCTCCATGACTGCCGCGTCGCGCAGAAAGCGGTACGCTTGAGGGATCGTCAATGCTTGGGGTTGAAACAAAGCGCGCGACGTGAGCCAATCCTTGATGAGGGAACTGCGGTCCGCCGCTGCACGCACGGGAGCGAGCAATTCCGCGAGTTTTCCTTGATCCCCCTGCCCTGCGTACTGCTTGAGTGCCCGTGCCAGGGGGAGATGCTGGACCGAGGCTTTTGCTGACATCCGATGTGTATAAGTTGCCAGGAAGGCGAACGGCCGATCTTCGTCCCGCTTGTTTTCCGCAAGATGGAATGTGACACGTCCTAATAGTTGCCGAAACGGATTGATCTGATGTAAGAGTGCCGCGAGACCACCTTCCGCTTCAGCGGCGCGGGTTCGTACGAGGTCCGTCAGTTCCGACCAGAGTGCCTTGAGTACCGCCGGAGTCAAATACTCAAGCCCGCGCATCGGCGGTGCATCGGCAATCAGCACGGTCATCTCGAGATCGTTCGGTGACGGGACGAGGGACTCACTTGAGGTCCGCGCTGTCTTGGTGAACTGTGCCTGGCGTTCCTCGTCCAGTTGAGTTGCCGCTTGGAAAAACTGCCGCGAAAACTTGCGCCAGAAGACAAAGTCGGCGGGGAGCGCTTCGCTGAGTGTCTGTCCGGCGAGCAGTAACAGCCCCTCGGCGGGGGACGATTCGAATGCCGTCAGAAGGGCCGTCGCGGTCTCTTGAGTGAGTGAAATCGCGGGTTCGGTGGTGTCACTGCCCGTGTGTGTGACGGTTTCACACAGCAATCTTCCGTGTGGAGAAACGGAGGTTCGTAGATTCATGAGAAGGACACTTTCGAAACAATATAGATGTTCGCGGCGAGTCGGGCGGCGTGAGCCAAATGGTACTCGGATTGTCGATTGGCAAATCAGCCGGTGGGCGCTAGCCCACGGTTCGGACAACAAGCGACTCGCAATTCCAGCCGAACCGGACGCTAGCGCGTTCCGGCTGATTTGGTCATGCCCCGATTGACGGCATCATCGTAGAACGGCTGCTGCAATTCGTCACGCCAGACTCTCGGGGTTATCATTCGAGAAACGGGAAAGGCCGCGTTTTCGCTGTAAAAGCTTGCAGAATGCACAGTGACGTGATATGACATCGCCGAAGCGGCTGTGACCCCGTGGGTCTGCATCGTAGCGAAGGAATGTGAGTTCAGCAGAAGGGACTCGATCATGGGATATGGAAATTATTATGGCGATTGGGCACCCTATGTGCCAGTAGCGCAACGCAAGGCCCAGGCCATCAAGCAAGTGGCGCAATTGGCGAAGAAAGAAAATCGCCAGCCCTCGCCGGTGAAGCTGGAGGACCGCAAATTCGCGACGACGTTCTGGGGCCAGGCGTGGTGCGACAATCTGGGGGCGTATAGCGACTTCTCAAATCGTCTGCCGCGCGGCGCGACCTATGTTCGCAATGGTTCCGTAGTCGACTTGGTCATCAACTCCGGAAGCATCAAAGCGATCGTCGCAGGCTCCGAAGTCTATACCGTCAAAATCACCATCGCGGGCGTCGCCAAACCGGCTTGGAAAAAGATCAAGCAAGAGTGCTCCGCCTCGATCGAATCGTTGCTTGACCTGCTGGCCGGAAAGTTCTCCGATGGCGCGATGAAAACGCTGACCCAAAAGGGAACCGGACTCTTTCCGTCGCCCCGCGAAATCAAGATGGATTGCAGTTGTCCCGATTATTCCTATTGCTGCAAACACATCGCGGCCGTGATGTACGGAGTGGGAAATCGCCTCGACATGCAACCGGAATTGTTGTTTCTGCTGCGCGATGTCGATCACCGGGAACTCGTGTCCGAAGCGATGGCCGACGGCAATTTGGACCGCGAATTGTCAACGGGCCAGGAGCAGGCATTGGCGGGGGTAGACTTGGGCGACCTGTTTGGAATTGATCTCGAATCTACCAACGAGACGGGTAAAGCCAAGGCGACTAAGGCGAAGACCGTGAAAGTTTCCAAGACGAAGCCGGTTACGCAGAAGACCGTTAAATCACGCCCGAAACAGACTTCGGTGGCGAGCAAGAAATCGACCAAGCAGGCAAAGCCCGCGGCGAAGGCCATCGGCAAAGCGATCGTCAAAACCCCCAAGGCCGCGAAAGCCACTGCTGCGGAGACGACCAAAAAGCCGCGGACAACGGCCGCGGCGGTTACCAAACGCGGTTCGAGCAAGAAGGTTGAGACGAATCCCAAAGTGGGAGTTGCCAGAAGGACGAAATAGCATTGTCTGCGCCGGGGATTACGACATCACTTCCTAGCTCTTAGGGCGCGGAAGCTTCTTTCAACTTGGCTTCGAATTCCGCCCGTAAGAAGCGAAATTGGAGGGAGTACCAGTATCGGTTGGTTGTCTTGTCCATGACATCCTGCACGAGTTCGTAGAGCCGACGTGCTTCTGCGACCTCTTTCATCTCGAGTCGAATGAAGGCCTCGGTGAAATCGAGCTTCGCGTCCCCTGGCGTTAATTGGCGGGCCGTCATGAGGGATTTGAGAGCGTCGGTGAGCGATCCGGCGCGGAATTGAGCGAATGCCAGGTCACTCCAGTCTCCTTCCACGAAACTCAATTCCATGGAGCGCTGCACCGCTTCGACAGCGCGGCGCGGATTTCTTAACTCGGGAATTGGGCAGAAGACCAACAGGCCGGCCAGATGGGTGCGCAGGCGCTTTTCTTTGGGATACTGATCAATTAAAGACTGGCAAGCTTCGAAGGCCCGTTCATACCGTTGGCGGGCTTCTACCTGGCGGCCGATTTGATACAGAATATTGCCGCGATTGTATTCGCTCCAGGCTTCTGCCAGTTGATATTCGACATTGTCGGGATGACGGGCGGCCAACTGGGTGTGTAATCCCGAATAGCGATCGATCATGGGTGACAATTCATCAAATCGACCTTGGGCGATCATGATCCGCATCAAGTTTTCGATAATCCGTACGCCGGTCTGTTGATAAGCGGGCGCATCAGGGTGGGCCTGCATCTGGGGTTCCCAGATTTTCAGAGAGTCAATGAGCTCCTGCTCATATTGCTTCAAGATTGCCGGGTCGTGTGGCAGGCGGGCATAGTCACGCTTTAGGACCACATCGGCCAGCCCTTGCTGTTCCGTGCTGGCTTGCTCGGCGGGAATGAGGCTGTTCACGGCCGCTTTCATTAAGTCGGCGGTCGGGTAACCGGGAAACCGGCGGACGATCTCGTCCTGGAGAGATTGTTTGCGTTGAAAAAAGGGAGTTGATTTGGAATACAAATATCGAGATTTCAGATGAGACCCGACTTCCCAATTGACCTCGGCTGATTTCTGGAGATAGAGCGGATGATCTGGCCAGTCCTTCGCGAGAGCATCCCACAGTTGAATCGAGCGCGTGTATTCGGCCATGCCCGCGTCCAGATCATGCAGTTCTTTCAACGCGCGGGCCAGTCGGTTGTGAGAGTCTGCCAATTGCTCCCGATAGGCCGCGTTCTTAGGTGCAGACTTCGATAACGACGAGAAGATTTGAATTGCGGCGCGGTACTTGTCCGTGCCCTCGGTCCAATCTCCCAGAAAGCAGTACAGATTTCCGATACGGAAATTAGACAGGCCGGCTTCATAGCGAATGACCGGATCATCGGACTTTTCCTTGAGAAAGCCCTGATAGAACTGTAATGCATCGTCGAGCAGTGCACGACGGACGCGTTCAGTCTGGGGTTGTCCGCGTAGTTCATCGGCGACGCGTGTCAGCATGCGATCGACGGCATCGCGTGCCGTTCGAAAATTGCGATCGGCCCGTTCGCGTTCCTGGTCGGCTTCCTGGCGGCGACGTTCGGCGATGCGACGTTGTGCGGCCTCGGCGGTGGCCAGATCGGCGGCCTTCTGGCGCTGCTGTTCGGCTTCAATGAAGCGTTGTCCGGCGAGTTGTTCGGCTTTAACCGCCCGGATCAGTCCGAGGGTGGTTCCGATGATGCCTCCTACCAGGGCCAGCAGGACCAGGCAGACGGCGATGACCGGCCCTTTGTTACGCTTCAAGAATTTTCCAAAGCGATATCCGGGCGACGGCGGCCGGGCCTCGACGGGTTCGTCGGCTAGATAGCGTTGGATGTCGCGTCCGAGAGCGTTGGCGGTCTCGTAGCGACGATCACGTCTCTTCTCCAGGCACTTCATGACGACCCAGTCGAGTTCGCCTCGCAGCAGCGCGGTTAACTTTCGCGGATCGGTCTGTCGCAATGCGGCCAGTGAGGGCAACGCTTCGTTGGTGGAGAGTCGCGTGCTGGGTTTCGAGGGTTCCTCCTCCTGGATAATGCGGAGCAGTTCGACGGCCGCAGCCTGCTTGAGACGAGCGGCGTCGATGGGACGGAGTCCGGTCAGCATCTCGTACAGAATCACTCCCAGTGAGTAGACATCCGCGCGGGTATCGACGTCGACGCCCGAAAATCCCGATTGTTCCGGTGACATGTATTCCAGGGTGCCGACGATTGCGCCGAACTGCGTGGACATCGTGTCTGCAGTCAACTTGCCGCCCGTAGCCTTCGCCACACCGAAATCAATGACCTTGGGGACCGGGTGCCCATCCACCATAGTGATCAGAATGTTGCCCGGCTTCAGGTCGCGATGAACAATGCCTTTTTGATGAGCATGCTGCACAGCCTGGCAAATCGGGACAAACAGCTCCAATCGTTGCCGAGGCGTCAGCCGCGCCTCGTCACAGAATTTTGTGAGCGTGAGACCATTGACCAGCTCCATCACGAAGAATGGCTGCCCCGTCGGAGTGACGCCGCCATCGAGAACGCGCGCGATGTTCGGGTGCTCCATCATCGCCAGTGCCTGGCGCTCCTGCTCAAACCGGGTGAGGACGGCTTTGGAATCCATGCCCGTCTTGATCAGCTTGAGTGCCACCTGCCGCTTGACCGGTTCCGTCTGCTTGGCGAGCCAGACCTCTCCCATGCCTCCTTCGCCGATTTTCTGCTGCAGAATATAGCGACCGGCGATGACCATTTCCGGTTCAATCTTACGCCGGTAACCATGGGAATGAATCAGTGCCGGGTCGATCTGTAAAATGGATGGCAAGCCTGGGGATGGGGCGTCCGTCGCGGGTGCTTCCGCAGATTTGTCGGCGGAGACGAAGGTGGCCGTAAATGCGTCTCCCGACCGGCCGAGAAAGCTGTCCGATTCGTCATGGGCCATTAAGAGAGCGACGATGCGTTTGCGCAATTCGGAATTCGAACCACATTCGCGCTCCACCGCGGCCGAACGCTCAGCAGGCGGGAGTTCCACGAGTCGATGGAAGATTTCCTGAACATTTTGTGGATCATTGGGCATTGATGAGTCTCCGGAAAAGATCACTTTATCATCAATGCGACGTCTGACCTCCAGCCTGTCGAAAAAAATCTCGAATCATTTGTCGTTTCCCAAAGCGTCGCGCAACCAGGCCCGAGCATAAGTCCATTTCTGCCGGGCCTGGTAGACGGTGATGGCAAGTATCGCGGCAATGTCTTCATGCCCCAAAGCAGCAAAATGGCGAAGTTCCACGACCCGGGCCGCGATCGCCAGCCGCGACAAGGCCTCATCCAGCGCGAGCAGCCGGTCGTCCGGTTCCGAAGCGGGAGCGTCCACGAGATCAATCTGCCGCCGCCCCCCACCATGCCGCAGTCGTTTTTTGCGTCTGGCATTCTCGATCAGGATCCGTCGCATCGCCTCGGCCGCCGCCGCGAAGAAGTGCCCGCGACCGTCCCAGCCGACGGTATTGTTACTACCAACCAGCCGCAGATACGCCTCATGCACGAGAGCCGTAGCCTGCAGAGTATGGTCGACCGATTCCTGAGCCATCTTCACACCGGCGAGCCGCTTGAGCTCGTCGTAAACCAAAGGCAGAAGCTTTGCGGCGGCAGCGGCTTCTCCCTTGTCGATGGCAGCGAGGATGTGAGTAATTTCGCTCATGGCGAAATCGTAGTGGGTGTGGGGATCGAACCCAAGAGCTTATACCGAATTCGCGTTCAGAAACGCAGCGAAGTCCCAGATCTCGCCCAAGTTCCACGATGCCAGGCCGATCAGCGTGCCGTCAAGCGAGAATGTAACGTCATTGGCGTATTGGATTGGGCGTTGACTGGCGACACGCAGGGACGGCACTTTGGTTCTTCGCCAAGGTGGCTGGTCGCTGCTGAATTGGCCAGACAACGCTGAACTGCCGGACATCAATGCCGCAACGACCAACGATCGTCCGGCGGTTCAGTCAGTCACCCGAGACTTCCTTGGCGAGAGGGGTGCGTCTGACGATCAGGGGATCTCGAATTTGCCGTCAATCCCCCCGCTTGGGACTGGACTCTGTAATATAGGAAACGGAATCAGGTCGACGATTGCCTGTTGCTGGTTGGTCGCACTCTACCCAAGACGACGAAAAAAAGTCACATCAATTGAGATTCTCCATGCGCCGACTGTGGATCGCCTTCGTCCTCGTTCTGATGGTATCGTTCACGATTCTGGGCTGGATTGGCACCCGCATCAATGCGGAGAAGCCACCGATCGCCGAGCGCGTCGTAACGACCGATGGGACGGTGTTGATCGACAACGGACAGATCCAGTCCGGGCAGAACGTGTGGCAGTCGATGGGCGGGATGGAAGTTGGCTCCATCTGGGGTCATGGAAGCTACGTCGCGCCTGACTGGTCTGCGGATTGGCTCCATCGGGAAGCGACGTACATCCTCGGCAAGTGGTCCAACGCCGATTTCGGGGCGGACTATGCCAAGTTGAACGGAGAACAACAAGCTCAACTCCAAGGTCGGCTGGCGACACTCATGCGGACCAACACGTATGACCCGGCCACGAAAACCGTCACACTCGACCCGATTCGAGGGGCAGCCTTCCAGGTGAATTTCGAGCACTACACCGATGTTTTCTCCAACGGTAAGACGGAATATGCCATTCCGAAAGGGGCCGTGACTGACAGCGGGCGGCTTCGCAACCTGTCCGCCTTCTTCTTTTGGGCTTCGTGGGCAGCCAGCACCAATCGCCCCGGCGATACGATCTCCTACACGAACAACTGGCCTTACGAACCACTCGTTGGGAATCGCCCCACCGGGGAAACGGTTGTCTGGACTGGCGTCAGTATCATGATGCTGCTGGCTGGCATTTCGGCGATGGTCTGGTGGTATGCCGCTCGCAAGTCTGAAGAAGATGCACCGCCGATCCCCGAGACCGACCCGCTCGGACAATGGGTCGCCACACCGTCCCAGAAGGCCACCGTCAAATACTTCTGGACGGTCTCCGCTCTGATCCTCGTGCAGATGCTGCTCGGTGTGATCACGGCCCATTATGGGGTCGAAGGGGACGGGTTCTACGGGTTCCCTCTGTCTCAATGGCTGCCCTACAGCGTGACACGGACATGGCATGTGCAGATGGGCTTGTTTTGGATCGCCACGGCGTGGCTGGCGGCCGGGTTGTTTATCGGCCCTCTCGTCAGCGAGCACGAACCCAGGGGCCAGCGGTTGGGCGTGAATATCCTGTTTGCGGCCTTGCTGCTCGTGGTCGTCGGTTCGCTGGCCGGGGAGTGGATGAGCATTCACAACAAGATGTCGGATACCGTGTCGTTCTACCTTGGTCATCAGGGATACGAGTACGTCGACCTGGGGCGGGTCTGGCAGATTGCCTTGTTCGTCGGGCTTCTGCTCTGGCTGTTCCTGATGATCCGAGTCTTGCTGCCAGCCTTACGCAAGCCGGGCGAATCGAAGCAGCTGGTAACATTGCTCGCCGTGGCCACCGCCGCCATCGCCAGTTTCTACGGGGCCGGATTGACTTGGGGTCAGCACACGCATCTCTCAATGGTGGAATA
>JAQGHS010000149.1 GCA_028291605.1 Planctomycetaceae bacterium
TTTCCTTCGCTCAATACCCGCTCACGTCTCTCATCATTCGACATGCATTTCCTTCAGAACTGATTGGAAACGGTCCCAAGGAACTGGCTTGGTATCGATCGGGGCAACGCGGCTGTCGAGAGCCAAGTCTAAGAGGTACATGGTCTCCATATAGCGCGTCCGCTGCCCAGTCTTGCGGAGCTCTGCCAGTTTGGCCTCTTCCTCGCGGAAACGCTTAGATAATTCCATGAGCGACAGAATCCGCGTTCCATCTGCACCGTGTTCCACTTCCGTGTCGCGACAGACCGCCCAGTCTTCAAACAGGGTCAAGTCCTCCTGCCGTACCAGCAGAATCGTAATGGGCTGATGTACCACGAGACCGGCCGGTTCACAGCACGGAGCCATGATATACAAATCGTGCTTGAAAGGGGCATTGGCCACGCGGTCGCAGACGAAGTTAGTCAACGACTCCAGGAGGTACGAACCCTCGGCGCCGTCCATCGAAATCAATGTGTGGCGTGTGGACACTTGCTGAGCTCGCTTCAGAAGTTCGTGTGCCAGATGTCCGTTCGGGACGACGCGTTCGAGTTCCGATTGACCCAACGCACGGACGCGGACGCGAACCGGGCGCCTGATTACGTGAGATCCATCTGCAGAGACAACTTCGACCGACTCAATGACGTGCTGGGCAATGACGACTGTGTCGCGGGCATCGCCGGTCATAATGCTGTGACGCTCATGACGCCGTTTCAACCAGGCCAATAAGGCGGTGACCAGCGTTCCCATGAACATGCCGATTAACATCGTGGCACCGCGCCCACTGCATTCTCTGACGAGAGTATTCCACATAATAAGCCCTTAACTTTGTGACAAAGATGTGACTGGGACGAGAGCTGGAAGTGCGCGCACGACAGCTACAGGCAGCACCAAAGGTTGCTTGTGCAATGGCAGGAACCGAACGAGCGAGTTGCCCAATCGGCGCAGCCCGCAATGAGCACTGCCACCCTTAGCCCAGAGCGCGCAGACAATGGCGCGCGAGGCACCAACGGCAGGCCGATGGACGCGCAGGACGCGGATTCAATGACGCTCGCAGCGAGGGTTGGGGGTGCGGCAGCCGAGACATCGGTGGCTGTCAGCAACACCGAGCCCGTTACGACCACTGCTTTGGGCGTGGCTTCAATGCCGAGTGAGCGCCCGTCGGGAAACGGGCCGTCGGTGATCGCCCCAGCTCTGTCGACTCCGACCAGCAGGGTTGAGATCACTCACTTGAACCCAAGCAAAGCAGGGCGCATGCAGTCGAACCGGTGGCCAATTAGTGTACAACCACTCGGCGTGCTGGCCATCGAAGGATATTGCACCAGACGGATGCCTGTGCAATCGCCGCGGACGTTGTCCCGGGATTAACATGATGAATCGTCCTCGAGACGCAGACGTCGCGCAACGGACGAGGGTAATTCCAACATGGAATTACAGAATAGGCGAAGAGAGACCAGCTGTTGACGCTTGGTCTCTACGCGACCTCGACACGCTTACGGGGTTAGCTGACGGGCTCGAAGTCGAGTATTCTCTTCGTCTGGCGATGTGCCAGATTAGCCCCAAAAAATTGGTTCCCCCGCTCCATCCCTTCGGATGAACTCAGCGACCATCACAGTACGCACATAGACGACTGCGATCTCACACGATCCATAGTAACTGATTCGCGGCAAAAGGCAATGGGGGGCTTCGTCTACTCAAAGCAAGATCTTCCTCGAGCCGGGGAAGCGACAAAATGGCCAGGTCCATTATTCAATATATGGACCTGGCCATTTTGTTTTCTCCCCTTCCTGCACATTTCAATGAGTTGCCTGAGGCTACGAACAACGGTATTCGGCTCGCATGCTGAAACAGATTCCGCAGATAAAGTACAGCAGTTGAAAACAATGTTCGGCCAGAATCGGTTCGTCTCTCCACTGGATTAAGGCCATCTCTTTCATGAGGTATGGCCTCTGCATTTCGCCATACGGATGCGTGAGCTCATTCGCCGGACATTTGGGATTGGGGCAGACCATGTCACCGCGGCGGGGTGAGACCAACGGCTGACCGCCGAATTGACTGAACGGCAAATCCCAATCGGTGCTGAGCTTGGTGCTCAGGGACTGATCTAAGGCGACTCGGGCCGGTTTATCGAGCTCATTGAGACCAATCACATTTGCCAGAGAAGCCAGTGCGTCGAGAGTCGATGGGATTCGCTGCAGTGCGATGGGGCGACGGGGCATTTCGAGCGGCGCATCGGGAAATGGCGTCTCGCCTTCTTCGAGATAGTCTGAATGGTGATCGAACGGAAAGCACTTCAGGCGAGCGTCCGACGTCACGGCGTAGGATGCGGTGACACATTGCCAGCAGATATAAAGCGGCAGCCGCGTGCAGGGGCTGAATCCCTCGCGCGCGTAATCCGGAATGAGTGGATCCGTCAGATCGAGGTCCCACAAGAGCGTGAGTTTCTGTTTGCACTCCGGACATTTGCTGCCCGCGTGGGGGGCCGGTCCCCCGCTGAAATGCTTGCTCTTACCACCGGTGGGGGCCACTCGCAGTGGATGGGCAGTGAACCGTTTGCTGTCACGCCACAACGGGAGAAGTTTGGCATCGAACAGGGACTTGGGAATCTTTCGCGGCACGTGTGTGTCCTATCTAGTGCGTCGTCAACGCTTCATTGTCTAACTCAAGCAGTGCCATAAACGATCCACGGGAATCAAGCCTGAAGTGCTCAACCAATCTGCCTGAGTGACATTAACAGGAATGACGACCAGGCCCAAGGGTTTCCGCGTACTATTGGTTGACCGCTTTGTCGTTGCGAGATTGACAGACTGGAAGTCGATCCTACGCAAATTCGATCTCGGACCACCCTGAAACTCCGCAATGACACATCTGCAAGTCTTGTGTTTCATGCGGTTTAAGCAAAATAGCCTGCTCTGAGAAATTTGAAAGTTTTATTCTTGCATGCCATACGGGCATCTGGTATAAATACCCCTGTCACATGACGTGGACATCACGGCAGCTCAGGCCGTGACAAGACTGGCGGTGAGCCTCTTTTAAGCTCGCCCTAACAACGGTTGGAAGTGCGTTGTCAGTGGTCGGTGGGAATCTCTATTGCCCGCCATTTTTCCCTTCAATGGGCGAACCCGCGAGTGTCGTGGCGCGTCCTGAGCTGGAAAGGTCTTAGCATGTATTATCGATCTGACTTGTCACTCGTGACTCAACTTCGCAGCGACGATATCTGGGACGTCCTGATGGCGCTGCGCGAGCGCGGTCTCGAGAAAAATACCTGGCCGGGGACGGTCCATGATGCCTACGAAACGCTCGAACTGGCGTTCGCGCGTACGCTCGCGCATGGCTTCGGCCCCAACTGTGCCATCGCCTCGAAGCTCGATGACACTGTTTGGCGACACGCCGTGCTGGTCGGTCAAGACTATCTGATGCAAGTCGGCGCGCGAGAGTCTTCGTGCGCGGCCTGATTACCCAGGATTGATACCCCGAATCTCAAAAATGTTGAGACAGTGGACCCGGCGCAAGTCCGAGTCCACTGTCAGCGCGCCATGTGTATCATGAATACAAGCTCGAAGCGCGAGCGAGTGCATTCCGCCGTTTCATTCGAGGGAGATGCACTCGCTTGCGCTTCGAGCTTGTATTCTCGGTCACTCCGAGACCGACAAATTGACATCGAAACAATTCATCAGGCCCACCCACGCAGGGGTGAACCAGGCGGCGACCCACGTGTCTCCATACTCATGCGACATTGCCGAAAGACAGAGACCGCCGACTGCGCCGGCGACACGGATTCAAAAATGGCCAAGGTTTTGGCCCCGGAAGACGTGCGCGCCGGCGACTATGTGGCGGTGTTGCATGTGGTGTGCGAGCTGCCGTCATTCCTGTGGTGCAGCGACAGCAGCACCGTTCGACTTGATGAGCCAGTTCGCGTCCCGTTCATGCCGAAGCAGGGGGGCGTGCCGTTACGGGTCCGTTCCGTCTGCCTCCCATTCATTCTCGTGAAAGCCCCCTCAGGCACACTCCGCATTCTCGACGTCCGTCGCCAGCTCCTGGCACGCCTCGACCGTGCCTACGCCCGAATCGTCTGGAAGGCCTGTAAGAAGAGCCGCGAGAAGCAGGTACGCGTCTAAACGCATGTCGAAAATGCGGTGAGGAAATCCTCGGAGTCTCGGGCCGCCGTCTCTCGCGGCGGAAGGAAAAGGGATTTTAAACAATGCCATCCATCCGCCTCAAGCAGCGGCACGAGTCGAAGGATCGCGGCGAAAAGTGGGGGCCGATTTGGGGACTTCCAGTTGATGGTTGGCAATTGGGCTCAGGCTTTAAGCGGCGCCGCCATGCCGACAGCTTTTCTTCGCTAAAGAGCTGCGTTCCTCGGCAGGGCTTTTCTTGGTCCACCTGATCTGTGGCACTAGAGCACGATATCCTGTTGACCGACTTCGGAGAACTGCCCGTCGACGAACTTTATCGCCGCTCCGTGACCTATATCCCAGGTGACATCAAACAACAAGCCAAAGGTTGGTCGCGGTCGAAGGTCAGGAAAAATGATCCCGACTGGTTGTGCCCGTTTCGCGAGAGAGCTTTTCTGAAGATTCGCAACGCCACTTGCTTTCGCATATTCTCGCAATATTTCTTCTGACTCATGAAAAACTGCGTCGCGTTGCTTTTGATATTGCAGGTACGCTGTCACCTGGTTTGCTTCGATGCCATCCGTTACATCCATTTGAATTATGAGCGGAATGTCCCACGACAATCCGTCGAACACGATTGACAGGGTTCTCGTCCAGAGATCATTCCCTTCGCTTTCAAGCAGGCCAATCTCAGGATGCTCGAATGTTAGCTGTTTGGCCATCACGCTTTTCCTAGAGGAGATCATTGCCTGATGCCACCTCGCGTTATTCATCGGACGGCAGCAGCAATAGCAGGCAAGCGACTGCGAAAACGATAGCGAACCCGAGTTCGATCAGAAACGGGACCAATCGCTCCGCGGTGTGCTCGACGGTCACTGCGAGGATGCAGCCGTAACACATCAGGCCACACAGGAACGCATTGAACCGACGCGAGGCTGGGATCACTGTGAACTGCGGATGAAATTGGCCGTAGACGCAGCGGAACCAGAACAGGCTCATGATTGCAGCGCCAATTCCGAGCGCTAGTTCACCCGGTTTGTTCTGCCAGAAAATTCCGATTGCGGCATATCCCGCGCCCAGGCCCAGGAGGGCGCAAAGTGTCGCGATGGCCGTTTCTTGGATCCGATGTGCTCGGTGGGGAACCTGGGCCAAGTCAACCGCGGAATCGTTTTCCAGTTTGGACGGAGACTCTTCGATAGTCTCGTACTGCACAAAGTCAGCCAGATCAGGCTCCATTTGTCTCGCAACCTTTGTAGAGATGAATGACGTTCGGCCGCCGTTAGCCCGAAACTATTCATAGGGCCACAATAGAAAACCACTTTTTGTTCTATCGCAAAGGGTAAAGAGCTAGCGGCCAAAAACACAGTGTAGCAAATCAGCCGGCACGCGCCAGAGTCCGGTTCTCTCGGTAAATCAGGTCCAAAACCCGAACCGGGGGCTAGGACCCGGCGGCTGATGAATAATCCGGGCTAGGAGTTCCATTCCATGATTGAGTACACGGTATGTGATTTCGGACATTCCAAGCGATGTCCACCATGAGCCGCCAATTCTTCGCCGAAAGCCCAGGGCTCGAGCACTCCGTCAGTAGGGGCATACTTCTGTTGGCACTTGGGACAGTAAAACGATGCAAAGCGACGTGAAAATATCGCGCACGAAGCCAGGCACCAGATTGTGGACTGGAACTCCGCCAGTGCGGATTCCTCTCTATCGAACGGACCTCGCAGGAGTTTCCGCAGGCGCAGGTACTGTTTGTGATCGCGATACCATCCGGCTCCAATCAGCATGGCGAGGTAATGCCACCGGTTGTGTGTGATGTGAGCCGTCAAGGTCTCGATCATTGTGCTGGCGTAGAGTTCGAATTCGCCTGGATAAACGACGAAATCCCAATCCCCATAGCACGGTAGATTTGCGGGGACTTGAAAGACAAAGGTTTGGTCCCCTGTGACTGTCTTCATAACGTCAACTTGCCGTCGCACCACCTTGCCAAAGAGAGGGTCTCTTCAGTCGCTTGCCCGCGTTCTGGCGAAACGCGGCTACGGGGAGTGTTTTAGTCGTCGCTGTCGCTGAACTGCTTGTAGATGGCGATTCCACCGAAGACTACCACGACACCAACGGCGATCGCCCAAGACGTTGGGTCACCGTTGCTCAAGCCTTCGATTAATCGACCAAGACCGCGGCCTCGAGCCAGAACTGGATTGACCTCTGCATTGACGAAGAGTTGGCCCCACATGATCTACCTCGCTGTTAAGATCATTGATGTGATGGTGAGTTGATTTCACCGTAGATGTGAACAGAAGAACCAATTTATACGGCGAAGTGTACACTGTCAATCGCGGCGTGGTCCTGGTTGCGGACCATGCCGCTTGTGGACTCACGTTGCAAGCAATCTTGGCCCCACAGCGTGCAGAAAAGAGGATGCAGGCGAGCCCGGCGGCGTAAGCCCCGGGATTCTGCCGTGGGATAGGCTTCCAGCCTGTCATTTGTCACCTCAAGTGACAAACCCGATGTCCATGCAGCCGGCAATTCACACTTTTATTTTCACAGACTCTTGGTTCATCGGTTTGTCGCTTCGCGATTGACAGGCAGGATGCCTATCCTACGATGAAGTCACGCCTCTGGGGCGATGACATTGCGGACCTCGCTGGAGACCATCGGTTCGTCGTTGTCGGATGGGATTCCCAGGGGGAATCGTTCGAGTCGACGCAGGCCGGCGTCCGCGGCGAAGAAGCCGTCTTCCTCGGGGCGAGAGAGATCGGACGCAGTTTTTCCGCTGCCGGGGATCAAATGCACGACCACGCCCACCCAGGACATGGGGCCGGATTCGACCTGGAGTTTTCCAGCGCGCACGGAACCTTCGAAGTCGTTCCATTCGGCCTCGTGGCCCGGGTCTTCTTCGGGAGCCCAGAATAGCTCCGAGGCCACCCATGTGGGGAATTTCCTGCCGGGCCAGTCTCGACGGAACCAGGCTCCCAACAGTCCGTCTGGACCCCACTCGCCGCGGTGGACGCGGCCGTTCATCGTGTTGAGATAGGTCAGCACTTCCACCACATATTCACCCGGCGGAACCTCAATGAACGATGACTCTTCTTCGGCCAGATCGGCAATCGTGTCGGGATCAAAACCGCCACTGATCAGCAGCTTGCCGCACTTCACGTTCAGCGGCCAGCGAACGCGCGAGATCCATTCTTCTCGCTCAGCCTCTGTCAGCGGTTCGCCGACGACGACTCGTGCGACGAAGGCATCATCCCCGACCAGGGACTGCAAGAGCGCTTGATGCTTCTTCACGAAACGAGCGTCGTTCTCACGCTCATCATCAATGACCTTGGGCACGACCCAGGACGGTAAGATGCTGTAAGCCCCCGAGTCATTTTCAACGTAGTGATCGTATCGCAACTGAGTTCGCTCCTCTCATCTCGGTTCAAGAACCGTGCCACATTACGGTAACTCAAGATCCATCTGAAATCCGTGTTCCGAATCCCAGTCCACTCCGAAATAGAAGACGGCGTAGGGGGCTTTCTCGTCGGGCCATTCCTCAAGACTCAGGTTCAGCGAGCGGTCACCTACGTGGGCCACGATGACTCCAGAAGAATATCGTGAGCCAATGAAGGCGACCATGCAACAGGGGGCGATATGAACTTTGCGCGTCGCCACTGTTGTGAGGTTAACGCCTCGTTGCATGATCGAAGGATGAACTGTAGCTGTCTCCGAGGAAATGACGAATGTCGAAAGAATGACGAATGACGAATGACAAAAGACCAACGACAAAAGGTTGGGCACAGCAGTTCAAAGGGAGCAACGAACTCAAAGTGTGCGAGTTCTCGTGGTTTGCTGAGGCCGGTTGTTGTGGGGGCGGTCGAGCCTGGAAACTCGTGCCACTGAGGTCACGGAATCCAGAGACGGGCAAGAGTGCCCATTCTACGGACGAAGACGAGCCCGGGAGAATTGGGCTAGGTGTTTTGGCGATGATGCTTGTCTAGTGGGCGGCACAGGACTCGAACCTGTAACCCCCTCGGTGTAAGCGAGGTGCGCTAACCAATTGCGCCAGCCGCCCGGTGAATCTCGCTGTGTGGGGCGAGTTCCGTGGGGTCAATGTAGGCGGGTGATCGCCGCCTGTCAAACGGGAGTTGGTTGATTATGCTCCGGACTGCGAGCCAAACGTTCAAGCAGGCCGGTTCTTTGGCTTGGCGGGCTAGAACGTAGTGTCTTAAATGGCGTCGATCTCCAGGTGATTTCGGGTGAAACACGGCGGAATTCTGGCTTGGGTACCGGAATCGTCCGCCATTGTTGCTGTTATTGACAAAAAGGAACGAAAGCTGCGTAACACTGCGTGAGATAGGGAGATCCCTCGACGGCAGGTCGCAAAGTCGCCGTAACCGGATAACTCGGGGTTGGGCCGCAACTTGCAGTGGTCGGTTGAGTTCCTATACTGCGTTACAAAGCACTATCTGGGGGCGAGTTAGGGCCACGATTGATGGACTGTCGGTGAGCCTTGGACCGATACCTATACCGTGCGCGGCCCGGAGCAAAACTTTGTGGTTGCGTTGAGAGTATTGCGGACTGTTTTTTGTTGAAGCTCTATTGCTTGGAAATCGGCGGGCCCGGACGGTCATCGCCACTACTTCCGTTTGAAGGAGTGATCCGTGTCACGAACCTCTGGTTTTCTTACTTGCTGCGTCACTGCCATTGTGTTGGCGGGCGGCATCGTCCCAGTGCAGGCTCAAAACAAGGCCGTGCCGATCAATGTGGTGCATGCCGGAATCGATCGGCTGTATGCCGATCTGGATTATGTTTTTGGGTTAGCCAAGGAACCCGTCGCGCTGAAGAATCTGAAAGATACCTTAGATGTCTTCTTCGTCGGAGTGGACCCGAAAGTCCCGGGCGTCGTTCAAGTTTACGTCCGGAAAGGGAAGTTCAACTCGGTGTTATTTGCGCCGACGATTCCCCCCCCTGCAAGATTTCGTGCGAATCTCCGCGCCTTGGGTATCAAATCACAAATGATCGCGACTGGCGGTGTGTTCAGTCTCAAGGGTCTGTTTATTGGATTTTTGAAGGAAGGTGGCAATGTCACCATCATCGCTGAAGATCGTGCGGACCTCGTTCCTTTGAAGGGGGGCAATGCCGCATTCAAGCTGGCCCTCGATCCGAAGGACCATGACTTCATGGCCAGCATCGAGAACGAAGCGAATCAGATTAAGGACCGCGAAGCAGCGATCGAAGAGTTGCGGAAGCAAGTACTACCCGGTTTGAAGCAACGCAAGAAGGAAACCCCGGCACGCTTCAGTCTGCGAAAGCTGACGATTGACCAGCAGCTCAATGAACTCAAACAGGCCTACAGCGAAGCGTCGAAGATCACTTTGATCACCAACCTTGATCCCAAGGAGAAGATGCTTGTCTCGACGAGCGAGATCACGGCTCTGCCCAATACGGAACTTGCCAAGAGCCTGGATGAGCTGGCGAAGACACCGAGCTATTTCGCCCATATTCCTCGCAGTACGACGGAACCGCTGAGTGCGGCCATCAATCTGAAGCTGGATGCGTTGCGGCAGAAGCATGTGAAGGCCTTCCTGAAGGAATTGCGCCCGATCATACAGAGTGATTTGAAAGAGACAGGAACGTTTTCCGAGAAGAGCAAGGATTACATTTCGCTCAGCACGGACATCGTGTTTGATGTCCTCGATAAAGCCACTGAAGATGGGCTGTTCGATTCGTTTGTGAATGTCCATAAGAATGAATCTGGCAAGCATACGATGATTGGCGGCACGAAAGTGGATGGATCGGTCATTAAGGCCGGATTGGAGAAGCTGAAGGAAAAAGCCAAGGTCGAAATGGATGCCGGCAAGATTGGTGACGTCGAACTGCACAAGGTCACCCTGCCGGATGATATGACCGAACTGCATGAGATCTATGGCAAAGAACTGGTTCTGATTCTGGGAACCAGCCCGAAAGCTGTCTGGTACGCCATGGGTGAGAATGCCGAAGCCAAGCTGAAGGAAGCGATCGAGAAGGTCGGGCAGCCGGCTCCTGAGACCGACCACATTGTCGTCTTCGTGCATGCCAAAGCCCTGCTGTGGTTCGAACTGTGGGACGCGATTCGCACCAAGCATAAAACCGGTAACGCGGATGATCGCAAGGTCGCCCTGGATATCTTCAAGAAGGGTGCGGACAACTTTGACCTGAAGGTCGAAAAGGTTGACGGCACCTTGAAGGGGGTCTTCACGATGCATGAAGGGTTGCTCCACTACGCCGGCAAAGTGGCCGCGAAGTTTGTTAAAGAGAATCTGACGAACTAGGCGGCCAGGTGCCGTTGATGCTTACTCAAACACCGCGTTATCCGGGCTCGTTCTCGGGTAACGCGGTGTTTTCTTGCGCTGTACGTCAGGCTGTGCCTGACGCATTGGGCTGACTCCGCGATATCAACGACCAAAGACGTCAGGCACAGCCTGACCGACGGCGCTTACCAGTCACTCTGTTCCCAAAACGATGTCTTAGGGAGAAAGGGATTAGCCACAGAAGGACACAGAAGAAACACAGAAAAGGAGAGTGGATTCTGCCCTTCAAATTCTGTGTTTCTTCTGTGTTTGTCTGTGGCTAAATGTATTTCCTAGCAGTGAATTACCGCGATGGGGACGCTTGCAAGCGCTATAGGTCAGGCTGTGTCTGACGTGCTCAATCTGCCACAATTTTGCAGGAGATTTACGATCGCCGCTCTGGGTTGCTGGTGTTGTAGCCGCGCTTCGCCAGAACGCGGGCGAGCGACTCGCAAGGCCCGCACTCTGGCGAGATGCGGCTACGACGAGTTGTGAGAACGGGATTGACCTGTTTTGGCTCTCCCTGTACAACCCCCACTCACTTCCCCTCACATCTCGCGTTTGCTCCTCGGCCGTCCGCGCCGAAAATACCCTCACCATTACAATCGTTTTCAGGGCCTCCCCTTTTCGGGTTGTTCGTTTTCAGGGATGAATTCCATGCGCAAGGCATTGTGGCTGTTGGCCGTACTCAGTGTCGTCGGTTGCTCTTCAGGCAAAAAAACGGAGCAGGCTGGAGCAACCCCGGCAGCGACTCCTGCAGCGAACCCTGCTGTCAAAGCACCCATGCCGGGTGTGACTGCGGCGACGAAACCGCTGATCGAGCAGGCCACGGCGCTCATTATGAAGCGGGATTTCGGCAAGGCGTTTGAGCAACTCAATGCCGCCATCAAGGCCGACGAGAAGTGTGCCTCGGCTTACTTTATGCGAGCGGGAATTTTTGCCGACGCCGGTCAGAATACGCGGTCGATCGCGGACTTCACCACGGCGATTGATCTCGATCCGAAGAACGCCGACTTTCGCAACTCGCGTGGTTTCTTCTACCTGACTCGGCAGCAGTACCCGCTGGCGGTGAAGGATTTTTCTACGGCCATTCAGTTGAATCCGATGCATGCTCAGGCCTGCAATAATCGCGGTCTGGCGAATGTGGCTCAGGGGCAGTTCAAGGAAGCGATTGCCGACTTCACCGAAGCCTTGAAGCTCGGGCCGCAAAACTTTGATGCCTATAACAATCGCGGTTTCGCTTACTTCCAGGCGGGTGATTCCGATAGAGCCTTGATCGACTTCAATTCGGCCATTCGGCTCAATCCCGAATATTTGAATGCCTATAACAACCGGGGCCTGCTCTACTTCAAGGCGGAAAAATATGCTGAAGCTGCCGCAGAGTTCACGGAGGCCATTCAACGCGACAAGATGAATGCCAAGTACTATCGACACCGTCGTGAGGCCTACGTCAAAGCGGGACAGGAAGACGAAGCCCGCATCGATCTGGTGAAGATCAACTGGTTGCAGGAACTGGCTCGTCTGAATCAGATCGCGACCCGGACGCCGAAGGAAGCCAGTGTCTGGGTGCAACGTGCCAATCATCTGGTCGCTGGCGACGAATTCGAAACTGCGGTGAAGGATTTCAAAACGGCCCTGAAGCTGGATCCGAAGTCAGTCGCTGCTCACGTGGGATTGGCCCAATTGCATCTCAAGCAGGGGCACGCTGATCAGGCCCTGGCGGAATGTGAACTCGCTGCCAAGCTGGGTGGCGTATCGGACGTCGCCTCAATTCGTGGCGATATTTATTTGAAGTTGAATAAGCTCGATGAAGCCATCGGTGCCTATGAGAATGCTCAGCGGTTCGATGCCAAGGTGGCCGAGGCCTACTTGCTCCGCTCCAAACAACGCCAGTCCAAGGGACAAGCGCAGGCTGCCGAAGAGGATTTCCGACAGGCTGTAGCTCTCGATCCCAGCCTAGAAGGTGCCCGGCAATAGTTTGATCTTAAAAGGCCGAATAAAACTGATTTGTGATACGCGAAGACGAACAAAGAAGTCACCGTTGAAAAACCTGGACTTCGTGCCCTTTGTGAGCTTCTGTTTCAAATCTTTTTAACAGAAGGTCACAAAGGGCACAAAGAAATGCAAATTTCAGATCCGCGTACTGTCAGTGTTTTGGGCATTCTAAGTCTTTGAAGTTGAAGTGTTTTGTAGGCCGGAAAGGATTATCCGGCCTGCCGTCCCTCCCTCCTCGCCGTATGCCGTCCCCATCCAGTGCATGCATGCGGCGTCACCTCGCCCGTCATCATTCCCTTCCACTCCAGCTTGATGTGATCCGGTTTATCCGGTAACGGCAGCAGCCCACGTCGTGTTCGTCGCCTGACGAACTACGCCGCACGCTGATTGTCGGCCGCTGACCGCAATAAGGATTCGGCCATGACATTCCTGATTGTGATTGGCTGCTTAAAGTCCCGTCGAGGTCCCCTATTGGCAATTAGCCTGCCGGTGCTCATGGCGCTGGCGATGAGCTTTTTTGGGGCTCGTCCTCAAACGATGGCCGGTGTTCCCGAGTTGCCCGGGTTGGCATTCGACCAATACCTGGTGGATTTACGGGAAGTCGCACCGACTGAGGAGATTTTTGGTTACTTTGGATTCAAGAATACCAGCCCGCATACGGTGACAATCACGTCATTGGAACCAAGCTGTGGATGCATGCTGCCGCAGTTGAAACAGAAAGTTTACAAGCCGGGCGAGAGTGGTGAGTTTCTCCTGCGAATCAAGACGGCCATGCAGCGGCCGGAGCCCAAGGAATTCTTCGTCAAGGTACACTACACCGACTCGCAGCCGCGGACCTGTGACGTCTTTCTGCGAGCTGTGTTTCCCGCGGAGCAAATCTATGTTCGGCCCATGTCGCTGACGTTTCATCAACTGGGAAGTTCCCCGGTCGATCAAGAAATCATTGTGACCGATCTGCGGAAGACTCCCGCTGAGATCATTGGCGTGGAATCATCGTCCAGCTTTATCAGCTTGGAGATTCTCAAGCCGACAACGACGAAAACCGGTGCCCAGCAGCAACGGGTACGGGTGACCGTGCCAGGATCTGGTCCCTCCGGACGTCAAATGGCGACCATCAAAATCTTCACCGACGACGAGCGTTTTTATGAGCTCAAGGTCCCGGTACAGATCTTTGGTCAGGAGCGTCATACGACTCCGCTGCGAATGGCCGGTCCGGCACCGATGGGACCCGTTCGCCGGTAGTGCGATTCAGCCCGTAGGATAGGCATCCTGCCTGTCCGTTGTCCGTTG
>JAQGHS010000174.1 GCA_028291605.1 Planctomycetaceae bacterium
TTCTGCAAGAGATCATTCCAGTCCGCGTCGTCAGGGAGGCTGTCAATCAACCGGCGAGCTTCTAGTTTGAAGTGAGTTGCCGGCAGATTCGTCTTAAGCTTGTCGTTCATCGGTTTTACTTCGGCTATTTCATCGCAGCTTTAACGCCGCGTTCCGCATCAATACGAAGTGTCCCGGAGCCGCTGAGTTGGCGAACTGCTTGGCCCTCTTCGGTGACTGTCAGGTCGAGGGTGATGCCTTGATATCCGCCGGTGAGGCAATCTTCGGTGGCCTTCAACGTGAAGGTAACCTCTTTATCGTCGGGGCCGATTTCTCGGAATGGTTCGACCAGTTCGACACCGCGTGGCAGGCGTGTCAGGGTGGCTTTGGCTTTGCCATCAAACGGTTTCAGATGGTTCAGCTTTACGGTCACGACACCCGTCTTACCGCGTTCAATTGAGGCGCGAGCGAACTTGGCTTCGATGTGCGGTTCGGCGACAAGCAGTTTGAAGGGTTTTGTCGACACGTAGGTCCGGCTGGCCGAATCGCGGTATGCGGGACGTTGAGCACCGCTCACTGCCGAGAGAGTAACTTCATAGGCACCGGCCGTGGCGTTGCGGGCGGCCCCCAGGGGGTATTCGCCTTCGGACTTATCGGTGCGGATCGTGACCGGGGTGCCGGTCGAGATGCCGTTGGGCTTCCATTCCATCGCGACGCTCACCGGTTCGTCGAAACCGGGTGCGCGAGTGATCCGGAACTTCAAGGACATCTCGCCGTTCTGGACGAGCGCGGATTTCGGTTCATCAATGTCGATGGAAAACGGAGCCGGTTCCGTGACGGCGATGGCCAGTGTTTCGAACATGTTGAAGAGGTAATAGTCGTTGTTGTTCGAGGAATTCATCGGGATCGATTGACGGAAGCCACTGGCCAGAGTTCGCTCGGTTCCCGCTGTTGTTTCAGGCTGTGTTTCAGTCGGTGCTTTCTGGTCCTTGTTCTCGCCTTCGGCCGGTTTGGGTGGATCGCTGACCGGGCGGGCGATGATCTCAATGAACTTGCCTTGCAGCTTGGTGTCGGGTGCTGCTTCGAAGACGACTGAGACTCGCGGCATCGCGGGGGTAATGCGGGGAGCGTGCATCGTGACGCCCTCGGGCAGGCCGATTGCCACCAGTTCCAGTTCCCCGTTGAACGGTTTGTTGGAATTGAAAATTGACAGTTGGGTGTTGTAACGCCCGCCGCTCGGTACGCTGATCGATTGCCGTGCCTGGGCTTGGAACGCGGCCTCGGCATCCTGCGGGATATACACATAGACGGCATCGGTTTCGGGGGTCACTTCGACGCGATAAACGAAATCGGCGCCACCATTGTTCCGGTCGTCTTCGACTCCCAGTACGTATTCCGCGTCAGCCGGTGCGGTAAAGTCGAGGATGGGGTCGAGGGTCTCGCGGTTCATGCCGCCATAGGGCGCATAACCGAGTTGGTTGTTGCGAGAATCGGTCGCACGTTGCGGGTTGCCTTTGCCCCCGACCTGTTGAATCCAGATTGTCGGATCCAGGGGCGAACCGAGGGCGTTGGCCAGGCAGTGAATCCTGAATCGTTCGCCCTTCTTAGCTGAGAACCGGAAGCAGTCGACATCTCCCGACTTCTCGATGATGCCGTTGAAAGCGATGGGAAGACTGGCGGCCGATTGGGCCTTGATTGCGTCTTCGGAATCATTCGGTTCGGATTCGAGCACGTTGCCGAATGGCGAGACTCGCAGCGTGTTCGGCGTCGGAGCGGGGAGATTCGTTTCGGGATCGATGGCGACGAAGCGGAAGTCCGCCGACGGTGTTGCGGGCAACTTCACGGTTTGTGACGAAGCACCCTTCGGATCGCCCAGGATTTGAACCGACAGCTCTTGCCCGACCTGACCTCCCGCCGGATAGATACCCGTGGGCCGAATGAAAGTTCCGACATGCAAGCGATAGATATCGCCGGTAGCCGAATACGTGGAATGCCTGACTTCGACGAAATAAGCTCCATCACGCGGAGCCACGAGCGAGACGACCGGGTCTTGCAGGAAGAGTGCCGAATCATCTGCCGCGATCAGACGTTTGCCGTCTGAATCGAGCACGGAGAGATAGAGATCAGGGATGCCTCGATCAACCCCCAGCCGAGTCGCTTCGATCTCTGCCGAGATCCGTTGTCCCTGCTTGGCTTCAATTTTGAAATAGTCCACATCAGTGGGATCGAGCATTCCGCCGAGTACGGTGCTGTTCAAAGCCACGGTCTGAGCAGTTTCACGTCCGTCATTGCGGGGCTGCTGCCGTTGTTGCTGTTGCTCGGTCTCGTCAATTAGCGGGAATGGTCCGACAAAGAAGCGTTGATATTCGCTGATCCCGGTCGCCGTGCGGAGTCGCAGTCCATGCAGGCCGAGTTCGCAATCGTCCGCGATCTTCAGTTTGACGCGGATGCCCGAACCCTTTTCGATACGATTGCGCCGGCCGCGAATCTCGACTTCGCCTTCCATCGGTTCCAGCGACTCGACCGTGATACCGGGCTCATAGACCATGACTTCTTCAGGCTTGCTGAAGTGCTGGCCTTGGATGACGACTTCGACCGTCGTGCCACGCTGAGCACCGGGCGGGACGATCCGTGTGAGGCGGGGTAAGCCGGCTTCAGCCGAGAGGGACGAGGTTGCTAATATCAAACCAGCCAGGCACAAACTTGTTCGCATGCCGATGTCCCTTTAGAGAACGTAATTCAAAAGGATGCGACTCAAATGAATTGCCGCTCCCCTCGCTCTGGAGTAACAGGACGAGGGGAGCAAGACCATCATTTGTAGTACTGCGGGGCTATCGACTAACCCACCAATTCCTTGACAACCTCACCGCCGTCAATCACCTCGATCGGCCGACCGCCCGGAGCCATCAGCTCCTTGTCAGCATTGATCCCGATCTGCTGGTAGACTGTAGTGAGGACGTCCTCGATGCGGACGGGGTTTTCTTCGGGTTCGCTGGCGGTGCTGTTCGATGAGCCATAAACGAGACCTCGTTTGAAGCCGCCGCCGGCGAGGGCCACCGAGTAGACGCGGGGGAAGTGGTCGCGGCCTGCGGTTGTGTTGATCTTCGGAGTCCGGCCGAACTCGCTGGTCACGAGGACCAGCGTGCTGTCGAGCATCCCGCGATCATCGAGATCGCTGACGAGAGCGGCGAGGGCCTGATCGAGAATCGGGGCTTGTCGGCGCATGGCGTTCTCGATTCCGGCGTGATGATCCCAGCCGCCATAGCTGACGGTCGTGAATCGAACGCCCGCTTCGATCAGACGGCGAGCGAGCAGCAATCGCATGCCGGCTTCGTTCTGACCGTATTTCGACTTGGTGGCTTCCGATTCCTTGCCGATGTCGAAGGCCTCGCGTGCGGCGGGCGACGAGATCATCCCGTAAGCGCGTTCGTAGAACTTGTCCATCGCGCCGAGGGCTTCGGCCTTGCTGGCGATCTTGCGGAAATGTTCGTCGACGGTCTCACGGATGCGCTGGCGTTTGTAGAAGCGGTCGTCATCGACACCCGGCGGCAACAGCAAGTCTTTGACTTGGAAACCCGCACGGCCGGGATCGCCGCCCAGTCCGAACGGGCCGAACTGCGAGCCAAGATAACCCGTTCCAGAGTATTCCCCGGCACTTGGTACGGCCACATAGGGGGGCAGGTTCTGTCGCGAGCCCAGTTCGTGAGAGACCACCGAGCCAATGGCGGGATGCTCGATGGCGGGGCTCTTGCGATAACCGGTGAACATCGCGTAGCTGGCTCGGCCGTGATCGGCGTCCTTACCAGCGATCGAGCGGATGAACGTCATCTTGTCTGCGATCTTGGCGACGTTCGCGAAATTCTCGTTCAACACGACACCGCGGACGTTCGTCTTCGCGACGCCGAACGGGCCTCGATATTCCAGAGGAGCTTCCGGCTTGGGATCCCATGACTCCTGGTGAGCCATGCCGCCGGGCAGGACGATGTGGATGACGCCCTTCGCCTTGCCCTCTTTGCTCTCATAGAATTTCTGGTCGGCTCGCGCTTCCAGGCGGAAGAAATCGTCCAGCGTCAGCCCCAAAGCACCGCACACGCCGACTTGCAGAAAGTCGCGGCGGCTGGGCTTGGCAAAATGTGCGGGGTCTTCAGTCCAAGTGACGACATCTTTGTCTTTGGTCTGTTTCATCGAGTCATCCTGTGAAATTGAGGCGAGCTTCCCACGCAGATAATATTGGGCACCGAACGTTTCGATCGGTCACGACGTCAGCGTAAAGTCTATCAGAATAGGGACATCCGAATCAGGATACAGCAAGGTATCGGGATCTGTCTATAGGTTGTCGCCGAAGTTCTCAGCCCAATCGGCAAGTTCCGCCGAGCGGATTTTCCGCTTCAACTGCTTAATTGATGCGCTCAGGCAGCGAATCTTTTGGCCTGGAAATGAAAAACCTCATTTTTCCGGCAGCGAATTAAAAGAGGCAGCGAATCAATGCGGCTGTGCCAGGCCGCCTTTGATGATTCCACTACTGACTCACTCTGCGGAATTAGATTCACCACGGAGAACACGGAGAAATCTCAAATCGGGTCTCCGTGTTCTCCGTGGTGAAATCTCCTGTCGGCTGATTCTCAAACACGGCTTGCGATGTCACGGAACTGCCCCATTCGCTGTCTCCTTTGATTCGCTGCCAATGGTTTGCGTGTCACCTCCTACGGCAGAATTGGCACATCGCAGAAGGTGAGCGCGGCCAGACCGTTTTTACCATAGAGCAGGTTATCGGGGCTCCATGAGGCGCTATCGAGATAGGTGACTCTGATGGATTTCGACGGCTTCTTCAATTTCAGCCGGAGGGTGCCGCCGGTCGCAGAACCGGAGGTAACTGATTTCGGTTCGCCGTCGAGGTGAAACTGGGTGGCCAAAGACTCGGTCCAAATCACATCCTGGTCGAATTCCAGGTCAAGTTCGTCTCGCTTGTCGCTGGTGAAGCGGGCTCGCTGCAGATTCGGCGGCGTGATCGGCTGATCGGGGGCTCGGTGATAGATCTGCTGCTCGACCAGCGGGCTGATCAAGCGGGCGAATTCGGTGTAGCCCGCCGCTGGAAAGTGACAACCGCCGGGTGGCTTGATGCCGAGCGTCGACATGACGCTGAGGTTTGAATAGAGCGACGGCAGCGTGCGCTGGACTTCTCGCAGCCGGTTGTCCGAGCCGTTGATCCCCATCGAACAGGACTTCGGCCAGATTTGGAACACGAAGTAATGCTGGATGTTGGGG
>JAQGHS010000179.1 GCA_028291605.1 Planctomycetaceae bacterium
GTCTTACCGACTTTCGCCAGAGGCAACCCGGAAAACAGCGCTTCGAACTGCGCCGCCTTCGCAGGGACGACTTCGACGAGAAATCGCGTATTGCTTTCGGAAAAGAGCAACTGAGCAGAATCCGTCAGCCCCGACTGCTGCGCCACTTCGTCCAGCGACAACTCGGCCCCGACTTCTCCCGCGAAGGCCATCTCGGCCACGGCGGCGGCCAGGCCACCTTCGCTCAAGTCGTGACAACTGCGAACCACTCCTGCGTTAATCGCCCGATGCAACGCCGCAAAAATCTTCACGGCCTGCGGCAAGTCCACCTGCGGTACGCGGCCTCCCGTCAGCTTATTCACCAGCGAAAAATGGCTGCCTCCCAACTCGTCCTTCGTGACGCCAATTTGATACAGCAGATTCCCGGGCGCCTTGAGATCCATCGTCACGGCGCGGTTGACATCTTCCATCTGGCCCATCGCCGTAATCAGCAATGAGGCCGGAATGGCAACCGTCTGCTTTTGTCCCTTGGTATCGAAGTACGAGAACTCGTTGTTGAGACTATCCTTACCGCTGACGAACGGCGTACCAAATGCAATGGCGACGTCATGGCAGGCCAGAGAAGCTCGTACCAGGCTGCCCAACGTTTCGGGGCGATCGGTATAGCCCCAGCAGAAATTGTCGAGAATCGCGATTCGGCGGGGATCGGCTCCGACGGCCACACAGTTCCGCACCGCTTCATCAATCGCCGAGGCTGCCATCCAATACGGATCGAAATCACCAAAATGTGGATTCATGCCGCAGGCAATCACCAAGCCACGATTGGAATCCAGAATCGGACGGACAACAGCCGCATCAGACGGTCCGTCGGACGACGCCCCGACGAGCGGCTTCACAACACTGCTCGCCTGAACCTCATGGTCATACTGCCGGATGATCCATTCCTTGCTGCACACATTCAGCGAACCGAGAATTTTTTCAAGATCCGCGTCATACCGTTCACGGGCAGGTAGCTTCAATTCTTGATATTGGGGGGCTCGATACACTGCTTCCCGAATCACGGGCGGGCGGCCATCGTGCAGAAACTCCATCGCCAGATCACCGACAACCTGGTCCTGGTATTTCAGCAACAGACGGTGATTATCCTTGAACTCGCCGATCGCTGACGCCTCAACCCCTTCCGCCGCACACAGGGCTTGGAAAGCAGGCCAATTCTTCGGCGGGACCGACAGCACCATCCGTTCCTGGGCCTCAGAAATCCAGACTTCCGTGTAGGAGAGCCCGGTATATTTGAGCGGTGCCTGATCGAGCCACACTTCCGCTCCGCATTCCGCACCCATCTCGCCCACGGCACTAGAAAACCCGCCGGCACCGCAGTCGGTGATGGCGGTATACAGCCCCTTGTCGCGAGCTTCCAGAATCACATCCAGGACCATCTTTTCAGTGATCGCATTGCCAATCTGCACGGCCCCACCCGACAGCGTTTCACTCTCATGAGTCAGCTCGGCCGAAGAGAATGTCGCACCATGAATGCCATCCCGACCCGTCCGGCCGCCGACCGCCACGATGAGATCGCCGGGCTTCGCACCCTTCTCAACCATATCAATCGGAATCAGCGCCACATTGCCACAGTACACTAATGGATTCCCCAGGTATCGTTCATCGAAATAGACGGCACCGTTCACAGTGGGAATACCCATTCGATTGCCGTAATCGCGAACACCCGAAACGACACCACGAGCCACGACCTGGGGATGTAATACTCCCGGCGGCAGAGTTTCGAAGGGCGTGTCAGGGGGCGCAAAACAGAAAACATCCGTATTGCAGATGGGCTTCGCACCCAAGCCAGTTCCCAGCGGATCGCGAATCACACCACCCAATCCCGTATTGGCCCCGCCATATGGTTCCAGCGCGGAGGGATGATTGTGAGTTTCCACCTTGATACACGCATGGAACTTCTCATGAAACTCAACCACGCCCGCATTGTCGCGAAAGACACTCACGCACCAGTCTTGATCCGCGGCCTGTTCACGCAACTTGCGAGTCGCGGCGAAGATCGTTTCCTTCAACATATTCTGGAACTGAATATCACGCGTGTCATCAACATAGTGAACACGTCCACCCAGCGTCTTATGCGAGCAATGTTCACTCCACGTCTGGGCTACCGTCTCCAGCTCTGCGTCAGTGGGATCGCGATCGAGCTTGCGGAAGTAATTCTGAATCGTCTGCATTTCCGTCAGACTGAGATACAACTGCCCGGTCTTGCTAAGTTGCTGCAGTTGTTCGTCGGACAATTCGCGAATCGCGACCTTCTGCAGTTGGAATTGATATTCGCGACCGATCGACAGATTGCCGATCGCCAATGAACCTCGAGTAACATGCTCAATCGCATCGTTCGAGAGAATCTTCGACGCCAGCAGTTTCAAATCGGGTTCGCTGGCACCGGGGTTCACCCAATACTTGCGGCAGGTGGAAACGGCTTCGACGGCAAACCCCAGATCAACCAGTGCCCGTTGAGTACTGTAGGCGATATTGTCGGTCACGCCCGGCTTGAACATCACGTTCAACAGGTTGGCGTCATTCGCCGACTGCGTTGAGCTCTTCGACAGGGGATGGACAGCGTGTGCCTCGACGACAGTATCAACCAGGAACGTCTGTGCCGCTCGTTCGATTTGAGCCTCATTGAGGTCACCCTGAATCAAGAACGATTTGGCCGCCCGGATGTCCTTGATCGACGCCAGCCGCATGGACTGGCAACTCCCCTGCACGCGGGCCGCTTCGCGGTCGATCTCGGACGGCAACGGACGAATCTCAATTTCCCACAACATGACGGATGTTTTCCTGCTTTTTAACTCTGACTTGTTCGCCGAAACCTGCATTGTCGTGATTGGGTCCACCCTTTCAAGTGTGCTGTCGCCCGTATCTGCACAACCGCTTCCAACTCGGTTCAGAATCAGAACGTTCCATCACGAACTTCGAAATGTGTGGGCTTACCCAAGGTTTGCCCCCCTTGACGGACCCACTGTGCGGTGGCCTCGATCATCTCATCAAGCGTCACTGATGGGGGACCGAAGAGTTCGTACGATTTCCGGGCGTCGAATAACCACGCCACGGCACCTTCGCTGCCGGCAATCACGGGCTTGTGCCCCAGTAATTCACCAAACCGTTGGGCTAGATGACGAATTCGCACTGGTTCCAATCCAGTCACATTGAGTGCCAGCGGTGGGGTTGAAGTGTGTTGTAAGCACTGAATGGCGCATGCGTTGGCGTCTCCCTGCCAGATCACATTCGCAGCCCCCATCGAGACATCGACCGCCTCGCCTTTCACCACTTTCTCAGCGACATCCAGTAGCACGCCGTACCGTAAGTCGATCGCGTAACTCAGCCGAAACAGCAACGCTGAAGTCCCGTTTCGCTTGGCGAAATACGAAAACACACGCTCCCGGCCCACACAGGCATTCGCATATTCCCCCAGCGGAGTTAAGGCGTCATCTTCATGTGAACCAGGACCGTCCATAGAAACGAGGGGATAAACACAGGCCGTAGAAAACACCACCATTCGGGCGGCGGCATAACGCTCAGCGACAACTGCCGGAACCAGCGTATTCATCACCCACGTGAGTTCCGGGGCTTGTGAAGTCCCAAACTTCTGCCCCGCCATACAAATGACGTTCGGCACGTCGGGTAATTTCGCCACCGCATCACGATCCAGAAGATCGCAAGTGATCGTCTCCACGCCGTACGAGCGCAGTTCCGCGGCGACTGCGGGGGATGAAAATCGAGACGCCGCGAAGACTTTTCTGTCTCGCTGCCCGATTTGATCCAACGCACGACGCACCATACGAGCCAAAGTCGGCCCCATTTTTCCACCCGCTCCGAGTACCATCACATTACCTGGGATCGAACTCAGCGTCTCCAACACACCAGTCGTAGGCTGACTCAACTGGTCTTCCAGATCTGCGACATTCAAGATGGGATGCATGGGAAAGTCTCAGGTTGACGAGGGCTTGCGACTGACACGGCAAAACACTCACGCCGACGCTGGCAGCGTCGGCCACGGTTCGCTAACCGAGTTGATCTCGAATCTGTTTGGCATGTTCCCACAGTTGCTTGATGGCGACTGCATCCCGGCGTTGCAGTGCCGTTCGATAGGACTCCAAAATCCCAGCGAATTTATCGAGGCTCCGGCCAACTTCCTCAGCATTATCCAACAAAATGCTGGTCCACAGATCCGCGTCGCCGGCAGCAATTCGAGTGGTGTCTCGAAACCCCCGTGCCGCGAGTTGCTGATGCTCGGGAGCCAACGTCGCCGCCAGGACGGACGCCACCACATGCGGAAAATGGCTCGTCTCGGCGACGGCGCGATCATGGGACCGTGCGGGCATCTCGATCAACCGCGCCTCAAGACTGGTCCAGAATGAACGCAGCTTCTGCAATCCCGCTGGCGAAGTTCGCGCGTGCGGAGTCAGGACACAGACTCGATTGGCGAACAATTGTGGATTGGAATACTCGTAGCCGCTCTTCTCAGATCCGGCGAGGGGATGGG
>JAQGHS010000197.1 GCA_028291605.1 Planctomycetaceae bacterium
AAGTTAGAGCGAAGTACAACATAATTATCCTTCTCCTGCGCGGCGATTGAGGCCCGTGGGGTGGTCAAACAATCTCGCCTGCTTTAGGGCGACAACAGAATCATCAAAGCAGATGCCGTGCCAATCAGGCCGCGGAGAATTTTTCAGACAGAGAAACCGGCTATCTTGCTACCAGATATCAGGAAAAGGCAGATTTTCTTGCAGATTTAAAGAGGTTTGGCATCACTTTTGGGGTGCCACATGGTCGCAACGGGGCCATCATGGCTGATGAGAAAGCGTTCGAAATTCGCCCATCAGAAGTGGTAGAAGGACACTTTGGACCGTCTATTTCGGAGTTTCTAACCCGGGGAATCCTCCCAGAGTCGCGCAGCCGCGCCCCTCTTACTGCGCGTCGTGAAGAGTCCCGTTTGGGGCCCATCTCAGTCCCTATAGCGCAGGTGAGTCCGCGTCGGGCACGGGAAACAGATCGTTCTCAGATGACCCAGCGCCCGGCAGTCCGCGCAGTACCTCGGCCATCTTTCGTAGCATGACGTCCGGTGCAATGTCGCGTTGATAGACTACGGTTAGCAGCTGACGCCGCATCCAGTCGGTATGGAGTTGAACCGACATCACCCCGTTGACGCATTCGAGCTTGCTTCGTAAGACCTCGCACTGCGACGGCGACGGCCGGAATTCCAGATGATCGAAGATGAGCGTGATCTCAGCATCGCCACTGGGGAATTGCATCGGACCTCACTTGCAGAACGATTCGAACGTATTCCATTGCGCGGTCCCCGGCCACGGTGACGAGCAATTGAGACCGCCGACTTACTTTACTGCGACTTGCTGCCCAAAGTTCGGTTGGCCGCTTTTTTCGCAGCTTGAGCCCCGTCAATGAATCCCCAGGCGATGCTGTTGTTCTGCGGGAGCGACTTGGCCATCAACACCACTGGGAATGCCACGCCGAACGACATACCGTAAGCGAGTGAGTAAATCCCTTTGTTGATCGCTGCAGCAATCTTCGGAATCACTTGCTCAACTGAGGCCCGTGCATCAGCTACGCCAGATTGAACAGCGTCTTTGAACCCTGCACCAGCGACAGGGGCGGTTGCGGCCATAGCTTCAGACATGATGACTCCAGAAACGCGCCTTGGCATCTGATTGTTGATCAGGCCAGGCACTTTGGGTTGTAGCCGCGCTCGCGAGAACGTGGGGATGGCGCCGAGTGGCCCACGTTCTCGCGAACGCGGCTACGCAGCTTGTTGTTGGTTAATCCAGAATGACATCAGACCATAACGGCAGTCAACATCACCATGGCGGCGACCCAGCCGATTGCCATCGCAAAACCAGCGAGGACGGATTCTGCGAACACGGCGAAGGAGCGGCGGAAAGCTGACATGTCGAATCTCATTTCTCTGGAAAGTGGGATCCCGAAGGATACGGGACGCTGTGTTACAAGTTCTTGAGCTACGGAAGACGCTCTTCCGTAGTCTATTTCGGTGGTCTATTTCACATCTGGAAAGCGCTGCTTCAGATCGTAGACGAATTCCTTGATCTGAATGACTCCTTCGCGATGAAATCGGGGAAAACTCCGGCTGAACCACGTTTCGATCGGACGAAATGTTTTGGGCCACATGATCACACAACCGGCGATGAGCATGGGCGTGCCCACCGGGCCCGGCAACACTACTCCTGCAATACCCGCCAGGATCAGCAACGTGGCCATTTCCGAGGGAAGTTGCCCCAGCATCTCAACGGCGTTTTCACTGCTGGTGTTGTGAATTTCGCCAGTAGATTCTTCGGCATTTAAGCAACTGCTACATTCCTTAGAAATTACCGGGACCGATGATTCCGTTTCTGACGATGGTGTGGTCGTCGTCGATTCAGGCATCTCTAGTACTGACTGATCCGCGTACATAAATGCGTTCTCGAAAAGGATTCCAAAACCCGTCTAAGGGGTGGTTTGTTCGTTGGCATTGGCACCGGGAGGCACCGTCGATTTGGTTGCTGCCTGCTTCAACCGGGCATCGCGACGAGCCGCAACTCGGCGTAGTGCGGGTTTGAGCTGTTCCACCTCCACAACTTCCGTCTCGACAACTTGAATGGCGGCGATGGGCTGCGTGGGAACGACAAGGGGCTCGACGGTTGCGACGGTTGCGACGGTTGCGACTGTGAGCGCCATGGGTGCGACCACCGGTTCCAGATCAGCTTCTTCTTCGGGGGCCGGCATCAGGATGTCATGGTCCACATGAACTTTTCTGACCCGCCGCGAAGCCAGCAGGCGGCTGGAGTGCCGCATATGCCGGCCATACATCGCACCTGCAGCCAGGGCCCCAATGTTGGTCAAGACCACAACATGCAGACTGGTCAGACCCACCAGGAACGCTCCCGAAATCGCGAGCGTATTGCAGGCCAGAACCACGGCCCACGCATTGCGGCCAGGAGCACTCGTTTCATGCAGCACGCGCAGCAGTGATTCCAAGCGTTGCGGTTGTGAGTGTAGGGCGATCAGATCGGCGTGCTGGGCACTGACGCCCGATTCCGGAGTGAACGAGATCCGGATGACCTCGTCTTCCATGAATTGACTCAGGATATGATGGCAGGCCACCACGGCGATACGGGTGCCGATGGCGGTGAGCTCGTCAATGTACTCCAGGCAATCGTCCTCCGAACCGGCGATCTCATGGACTTCAACCGTCCGCGAGGCGACGGTTAGTGGCGTACGAATGACTCGGAGTTCTTGGAATTCGGCGCTCTCATGGTCGCGATGAGCGATCACGATCGTCTTGAGTTTTCCCAGTTCGTGCAGGGCGTCGGGGCTATTGACCAACCAGCCCTCATGCAGGAGATGGCTGACGCCGCTGAGTGTCCCGAAGCGTTCCGTCAGCGAGGGACCCGTGGCGAAGTCAGGCCGCAGCACGGCCGCCAGAGTGGGCAGGCCGCCCACCATGAACGCGGCCGTCCCGGTGACAAACGTGTAGGGGACAAATCGCGAGGCGAGGGCTTTCCCGCGCGTCGTCGGACCACCTCGGCCGGCCGTCTTCCCGATGACCGAACGAACGGTACGTCGAATCTTGGCCAGACGTGTGTCTCCATCCACAGCGACGACTTCCACTCGCATCTGGCCGCCGACCATCACACTACCAGCGAAGACCTGATCTCCGCTGGAGCGATGGGCGATGTCGGTGACGCCTCGAACGCGGTGTTCGTCGAACTCCCCCTTCCCATCGACCACAATTCCGTCGAAGGGCAGGGCGACGCCAACCGGGACAGTAACGATCATCCCGGGGACAAGCCGAGATTCCTGCCGGCTGTCCGCATCGCCGGTGGAGGTCCCATTCTGGAACCGTTCCGGCAGATCTTGATCCAATGTCAGTTCACGCACCACTTGTCGCAGGCGGTAACTGGACCAGCAGTGCCAGCTCGTGACCGAGGCCTGCATGATGGCCGCGGCCAGATAGGCTCCGCTGGCCAGCGTGGTTCCCATGATGACTGTGTAGAGTGCCGGCACGCCCCACTTGAGTGTGGTCAGTTCCACCAGCCCACGTCCGAGTGTCGGCAGATTGAATCCGACCAAGGCAATTGCCGTGGCAGTTGATAGACCCGGGACGAAAAACTCGGTCGCAACAGCTAGGCTCAGGCACGTTCCCGCCGCAACCCAATAGCTCGCGGGGGGACCGGCCAACAAGGCATCGAAATCGTCCTTGCCGTTGATAATCTGCTCAAGCCGAGCGAGCAGTTTTTCAGGCGTGTGCGTGCCCGGTGGAAACAGAACCAGTACGGATCCAGTGGCACTAGACGCCGAGACGTACGTGACTCCCGCAACGGCTCCGAAAGCCGCATCGACTTTAATGGCCAGATCGGGATTCTTACGCAACAACGGATGTCGCAAACGGACGCGACCCGGGATTGCATGCACGATGATTCCGGCGGTGATTCCGGACTCACTTTTTTGAATCTCGACTTGCTTGCATGCGGCGTAGGCGTCACCGACCAGATGCTGCGGTGCTGCTGACTGACGTAGGCTGACAGCAATCGTTCGCAGCTCGACTGAGCCGTTGCCGCTTGCCGCCAGCTTGTTGTCGGTGGCCGGTGCCAGGTGCATCGTGGCCGTGCCCCGCGTGCGATCGATCGCGACCGATTCCACACAGGGGGCCGACAACAGTCGCCCGATCAGCTCGCGACCTTCATTCCACGAACTGTCCTGCGCCAGAGCGGCGGTGCGGAGCACGACCGTTCTGGATTTCAGGTCAATCTGGAGTGGGGAAGGTTGCGACATGTGACTACAGCGGTTCGCTGTCCTCTACTAATAATCTATCAGAAACCCAGGTGAGCCCAGTGCCGTAAGGCCTTGGCTCCCCGTGGCCGACCAGAACAATTCGGTGTCCGAAGAATCTCAACTCCGTCGCTGGACGTTGAGATTCTTCGTATTTCACCGCACAGTTAGACAGCCTGCAACTGGCGTTTTTCGCTATGCACTGCCGGTCGCACTTGACTGTGCTGCTGCAATGCCAGAGCGTTCGCCAGTTCGGTTTCGGCGGCCTTCCGTTTTTGCTCGTCGGCGATTCGCTTCAGCGGCAACATGCCGTTCGCGAGAGCCGCCAGAGCAGCGACGTTGTTCGTCAAAACTGAGGCCATGATGCCGAAGCCCATGGTGAAGGCACCCAGGATGCACAAGGCATTCGGAGCCAGGATCAGGTACCAGCTGTTCTTGATGTTGCGGTCCAGGCTCATGGCCACATCACGCAGTTCGCACAGGCGATGCAGGCTTTCTTCCATGAACACGATCTGGGCGGTATCGGTCGCGATCGACGAGGCACCTCGCAGAGAGATCGAGACGTTGGCCTTCTTGAGAGCGATCGAATCGTTGATTCCATCACCGACGAAGCAGACCTTCTTACCTTGTTTCTGCAGACGTTCGACGTATTCGGCCTTGTCACCCGGCAGTACACCGGCAAAGTATTCGTCCATCCCCAAAGCCAAAGCCAGCTTGCGGGTGGGAGCTTCGTGGTCGCCAGAGATAATCGCGATATGCTTGATCCCGCGAGCCCTCAGGCCGGCGATGATTTCCACCACTTCCGGACGTTGAGCAGCACACAATTCGATGACGCCAGCAAACTTGCGGTCGATGGCGGCCATGACCAGCGTGTTACCTTCATGGTGCGCATCGGCGACAAACGCGTCCACCTCGGCGGGCATTTCGATGCCTTCCATCTTCAGATAGCGAATGCTGCCGACCATCACCTGGTGACCGTCGATCGCCGCGTCGATACCGTATCCGACTTTGTACTCAGAATCGTCGATCGGCAACATCGGCATCCCGGTCCCTTCGAATTCCATGACGATGGCCTTGGCGATGGGATGAGCAAACCGCTGTTCGGCGGCCGCGACGAGTTGTAGCACGCGTTCTTTGCTGTGACCGTTGTAACTGACGATGCGGCCGACTTCCGGACGTTCGCGGGTCAGCGTACCGGTCTTGTCGAACAGGACGGTGTCGATATCGTTCATCAGATCGAGAGCCCGGCCGTCCTTGACCAGGATTCCCTTGTGAGCACACAGGGCCAACGAGGTGAGCATTCCGAGCGGGGCAGCCATCCGAATACCGGTACCGAAGTCGCTGTTCAACACGGCCACTGCACCTTGGGGCCCGAGGGTCGCCATGGCCACAGCCGCGATTCCCAGGGTGGGGACGACACACTTGTCGGCCATCTTTTCACCCTTGTTCTGGCTCTCCAGCTTGTATCCAGCCGAATCGTTCAGGATCTGAGCAATCTTGGCTGACGCTGTGTCGCAACCAGCGGTTTCGACTTCGATGAACGCCTTACCGGCGACCACCAGGGTCGAGGCGAAGACGCGGTCACCGACAGCCTTTTCCGAAGGAGTCGATTCGCCAGTCAACGCGTGCTGGTCGATCATGGCCATGCCTTCTTTCAGCACGCCGTCGACCGGGACAGCGTCGCCGGTGTGGATGACGATGATGTCACCCTTGTTCAATTCTTCCATCGGCGTTTCGACTTCTTCGCCGTTCTTCCAGAGTCGGACGAACTGAGCTTGCTTGCCGAACGCCTGCACGAGTAATCGCTTCGAATCGTCTTGAGTCTTCTTGACCAGCATGCGGCCGAAGCTCAAGCAGAGGCACAAGACTGAACCGGCGAAGATCTGACCCGTGGCCAGGCAGCCGGCGACGACGATCGCATCCAGCACGTCGACACCCAACCGGCGCTCGTAGACGAGCACGTTGTAGGCTTCTTTGAAGGTCGTGATGGATGTGTAGGCGAACAACGCACCGGCCAGGGGCAGCAGCGGCAGGACCGCGTATTGAGCGATCGCAGCCAGCGGCACCGAGGCGATGGCCAGCGGGAAGTCCAGGTCGAGCGGGTCCATCTTCTCGGGCACTTCAGCCCGGGAAACGGCCTTGTCGAGAATCAACAGGACTTGATCTTTACGCAGCTTGCGTGAATCGTAATTGATCAGCAGCGTGCCGGTCGCGGGACGGGCTTTGTAGTTGTCGATGCCGAGGACGCTCATCAGTTCGCGTTCAACGGCTTGGCAGACCTCTTTGCGGCGATACAGGGCGGGGTGCTTCAAACGCAGTCTGCCGGGGAGTTCGTGGACGATTTCCCAAGAGGTCGCGTGAGTCCCGTTGCGGCCGATGCGGGTGACACCCTTGCGATCGGGGAACAGCCGAGTGTCGAGCAACGAGACTCGCAGGCCGTCGTTGTTCAACTGGCCGGGGTAGTAGTGCTCGGCATTGGTCCCGGGAGCGTGCTTCGGCGAAGCGGGGGCGGATTGGCCGGCGTCGGCTCGATGATGTCCGGACTTCTTAGCCTGACCAGAGGCGGAGGTCTTCGCCGTGACTTCACATTCCGCCGTTTCCGCCACCGAAGCCAGAACGGCATCGGCGTTAACCGGCTTGGAAGCGTTGGCGATGGTCCGCAACCGGTGCGAGATGGCTCGCAGGAAGGGTGCCGCCGAGGCGCTGCTGTGGGTGATCTCAGCGACGGCTTCGCGTCCGACGACGCCCCCGCCGCGGATCACGATGGACGCGGAAGGATCCGCCTCCAGCAGACAGCTTAAAAAGGCCTTCGTGTTCGCGTGATTTAAATCCGCGAACAACGTTTTGCTGATGATTTGCAGACACCCAGCCCGGGGCGTCGCAAGGGAAAACTCAGTCATGGGTACGTCCATACAAGTCAAAGGGGAAGTGAAGTTGTACGACAGGGAGAGCGCAGAATGCTGACCCCATGCCAAATGCGGTCAGCAGTACTTTTCGAGCGACACATCCGTGTGTTGTTCACCGCTCCTGAGAGACCCGGAGAAGTGGAGTATTCCCGGGTCAGCACTGATTCAGACTTAGGCCAGGGCTTCAGTCGGTGTGACGGCCACCGCAGGTCGGTCGAGCATGTTGTCGACGGCCCGCTGAGCCGACGCACCGCCGTCGACCAGACCTTCGACAAACTGATTGTTTTTCGGGACGTACCGTGTGAGCAGGAAGACCGGGAAGCAGACCCCATACGAGAGGGTATAGCTCGCCGTGTAGAACAACTTGCTACCGAAGGCTGAGCTCCGTGCCGGGGCCGAACCGGCTTGGCAGCTCTTGCCGGCGTATCCACCGCTGGATTCCAACTGGGCAGCCGCGGCTTCCATTTCGTCGGCCACATCGGACAAGAATGCTTGAGTTTCGGGCTGGGCTGCTGATTCCATAATCATCTGTCCTTTAGGTTCAAAAAGCTGGCGACCGCGGTGGAGGGCCATGAACGGTCTACGAGTAATTTCCGCCAGTCAGCGCACTGGCCGCATAAGTTACGCAAACTCAGTAATTGGAGTATCGACCCTACTGTACTGGCGTCAAAATTTAGCGCAGGCAGATTTGTCGCTTTCGGACGATCTTTTGTAGAGCCCCTAGCCGGACCACTATGAGGCATATGTTGTGCCAAAATGGCACTACCGTTACAGGGTGCCTGGGACGTAAAGTTTGGCAGGCTTCTGTAACCGGATCAATAAAATTCAGATTAATTGTTCAAGAACGCAATAGAGTTTGGTGCGCGAATCAAATCAAGTTGTTTGTGGCTCGCCCGGCCGGCCGGGATGTCGATGTAGCCGAAGTCGCCAAAGTTCGGGATCGGTCACCCATCCTCCTTGAACTCTGGCTAAGTCGATTACAGGACCGCACGAGCAACCGTGCTACTGCCCTTATTGTTAATTCCGGATGAAAACATGTCCCCAGACGTCACCGTGCACCCGCACCACGAATTCGAGCTCGTGCACTCCGGTCCGACGCATCTCCTCGGAAAACACTTTGGCAAGGTTTGCCCACCCGCGGCTCATCGATTGAGCAGACTGGTCTTGCTGACGTTGTTCACGTGGTTGCCGGTTGTGATCCTGGCGTACCTGAGCAGCCATTTGTTTGGTCATCATGTGGGGGTGTCGCTGCTGCGAGATCCCGAGGTGCACTGCCGGTTACTATTGGCACTCCCGATTTTGAGCATCGCCGAGTCCTTGATCTCCGTGAGCCTGGCGGCTCAGGTGCGACATCTGGTTGAGTCTGGAATTATTCCTCAAACTGAGCACGATCGTTTTATTCATGCCAAGGCGGAAGTCATTCACATTCGCGAGAACTTCAAAATCGAAGCCCTGTTCGGTGTGACCGCGCTCGCCATCTCCCTCCTGATCAAGTTGTATTTTTACGATACGTCCGCGTCGACTTGGGAACGCGAGGGAACAACAGTGACGCTGGCTGGGTGGTGGTATATGCTGGTCAGCCTGCCCGTCTTGTTCTTCTTACTGCTCCGCGCAGCCGGGATCTTTCTCCTCTGGGGCTGGTTTCTGTTTCGCATCTCACGCATGGACCTGCAACTGACGTCAACGCACCCCGATCACGCGGGTGGGTTGGGTTTTCTGGGCTGGGGATTGGCCTGCTTTGCACCCGTCTTATTCTGCTTCTCCACCGTGATGTCAGCGGGGTTCGCCTACGAGATTTTCCATCGCGGCGAGTCGTTGGATAGTCTCAAGTACCATCTGGTCATTTACGTTGTTGTGGCGTTGGTCATCTTGCATCTGCCACTGCTGTCATACTGCCTGAGGTTATCGCGCTGTCGCTTCTCCGGCCTGCTGGAATTCAGTGCTCTCGTCTGGCGTTACGATCGTGAGTTCGATGAAAAGTGGATCAAGCAACCGCAGTCAGAGAATACTGAGCAACTTCTGGGTTCTGCTGATGTGCAATCATTGGCAGATATTGCAACCGCTTATGAACATGCCGAAGAAATGTGGTTGATGCCGCTCGATACGAAAGCATTGACGGTGCTCGCCGGGGCCGCACTCCTGCCAATGTTGCCCCTGGTTGGAACGACAATTCCGTTGACCGAAATCCTCGCGAAACTGGGTGAGTTTTTGGTGTAAAAACTTGTAGCCTGACTCTCTGAGTCGGGTCTATTCGCGGCTATTTGGAGAAACGCTCCCAACTCGGAGAGTCGCGCTACGGCAACACGGCGTGTTGCAAATTCTGCACAACCGTCATGATCCTATCCTGCCGGCTGACCAAACGTAGCTCAGGTTTTGCTGTTTGGCCAGTCGATTGCGTGACAAAATCTCAAATAGTCCGTTAGAATCCCGGCAATTCATTGTCTGTGAACCACTTAGGGGCCGTAACCGAGTCCCGTTCGAGTCCGCTGTCTGAAAGAGTCATGATGGAAGTGTTCGTGACGTCCGTGATCCTGCCCCGTTCGCGCGAAGCGTCCTTCGACTACCTCCGCCGTCCTGCCAATTTTCTCAAAATGCTTCCGGCCGATGCTGCCGGCAGCCTGGATGTGAAACTGCCACCCATTATGGACGTGGGTTCGCGGCTGGAGTTCACCGTTAAAGCGTGGGGCATGACCGTTGAGATCGTGCACGAGGTGACTGATATTAAGGTTCCCGATCGGATTGCGGTCAAGCAGACCAAGGGCCCCTTCAAGGCTTGGATACACGAACAAACATTTTCTGATGCACCGAACGGGCAGACTCTCTTGACGAATACCATCCGGTTTCTGCCCCCCGGCGGAATGATGGGATTCGTGGTTACCAAGAAGGTCATCCACTCCAATCTGGAGCAATGGATCAACCATGGCCAGGACTTGTTGAAGAAGGCACTCGAAGAGGGTGATGCGGATTCTCCCGGCAGTCAGGGATAAGTCCACTGTGCCGCTTGGCTGCAGGGATCTCTCACTCCTAAAATGGCCTCTGAGGGGTTAAACCTCAGCATGGCCGGACCCGCGGGAAGTTTCATGCTTCCCAACACTCAATGCCGCCTGCATTACCCGTTTTCGGCAATTTCGTTCCAGTCGTTGCAATACGTGCAGCATTATCGCCGCCGCGCAGAATTATGCTTGACGCAGGCAAAAGTCGATTTCTGTAACTGCAGAACGACTACCGGGTCCCCGAACGAAATTGGCGTGCATTGTTGCAGCATCACTTTGAGTGACTGGTTCTGACCCCAGACGCCTCGCTGGTGGGGGTTGTACGACGATATCTCGAACGCAGATTTGTGGACACTCGGTTATTCCCAGGTGCCAGTAAGATTGAGACACGGATAACATGACACAGCGAGAATGGCTTTTGATTGGTGGGGGCATTGCTGCTGGTGTGGCTGTCGGTGCCGGCCTGCCCAAGGTACTACAGACGTTCGGTCCCGTCCTGGTCGAAAGCAGCCAGCGCGCGGGGAGTCTACTCTCCGGATTGGCTGAGCTCATGGCCGCTCAAATTGAGAAGGCCGAGGATCTCGCTGCACAGCGCAAGGCGAACAACACGGAAATTGTGTAGCGAACCAATTCCGATACAAGCTCGAAGCGCAAGCGAGTGCATTCTGATAGGGAATGCACTCGCTTGCGCTTCGAGCTTGTATGTGTCTGGCGACTCGTCCTAGAGCGCAAATGCCATTCCCAATTGCGTCGAGAACGGTGGCGAAGACGAGTCCAGGCCGAAATTGTAAGAGCTAAACAGCATGATCTGCTGCGACACCTTGTAGAACCACCCCGCGCCGATGACCTTGCCGGGGCCACTCTGCAGATACACGGGACCATTGAAGTATCCGTGTACGAAGACTTGCAGATCGTCCGTGATCTGCTGCTCAACCGCCCATTGATACGAAAACTGATTGACGTTCAGATTGGCGCGATGCACGATCGGGACCTCGTGGCTGAAACGGGAGATGAATCGCTCGCCAGTGAATACGAACAATGAGTCCTGAACCCCGGTGTAGCCAAACGTCATTTCGATGTTGGTCTTCTTGGTCACCGGAAAATCGAGGTTCAGATTGATCGACGGCTCAACGCCCCCCTGGAATGTGGGCGTGCCCAACGTGGTCTGGACGTAGACTTCCAGCGAAGCGGCCGGGATGAATCTTTCGATTTGATCGTCCCACAGGTGGATCTTGGTGTCGATGATCAGCGGTGTGAAGCCGGAAACGGTATTCCCCGGATCGAACACACTCGCCAATCCGGAACTGATCAAACGCAGCTCCACGTCATCCGTGATGCCATAGCGCAGCAGGAACGGGAAATTATAGGATGCCGAGTTAAATCGATCGGCCGTCTGCAGGGTCAGTGGTGCGAACTCCACGTAGATCCGTCCCTGGGGAAGTGTGTAGGCGCTGTTGGGATAGTCGCCCATGTCCGGCCCTGGCTCCGTAATATCGGGCTCGGAAATCGGCTTCGCGGGATCATCCGGCTCATCAGCCAGCCAGGACTTTTTTCGCGCGGGCTGGATCCAGGGGAACCAGCGATCAAGAGGCTCGTCGTATTGAACTGGACTGGCCAGGTCAATCGACGGTGTTTCGGTTTGCAGTCCGGTCGCTTCGCTGACGAGATTTGGATTGGAAAGTGACGACGCCGGATTTTCCAAGTCAGGAAGGGCCCCCGGGGTCTCCGCGGACAAGGCTGTGACTGAGAATAGGGTGTACCCCAACGTGCTGAGCAGGCAGACAAACACCGCTTGGGCCGCCCTTCGCGCGAACCATTGGCGCAGCACAAAAATCGGCCGCAGCCGGTGCAGCCAAACGCGGTAGGCGTTAGAGGGTGCCGGGAACATGGGATGTCTTGGGGATGTGGTCAAGAACGAAGGTTGGCAAGCGGAGGGAGCGGGTTCATATGTCAATTTGGACGTTTTTGCAAGATCAATCCCAGATCTCGTGAGCGTTGTGGTCGTGGATCAGGCTCTCTCGGGCGATAGCCTCAGGAAGACAATAATCCACAGATTTCGCAGATGACGCAGGCGGGCTTCGAATTCGAGATCGTCTGCTGGAAACCGCGGGCCTCACGGTACCGGGCTCACCTGGCAGTCGATTCCCGCGACCTACTTGGAAGCTCCTCGAACAATTCTCTGAAACCAATCTGCGTCATCTGCGAAATCTGTGGATCAATGATTTCCAATCTGAGTTCTCATTCCCATCGGTCCAGCAAATTCACCGCTCTTGAAAGCAAACTTCCAATGACGACAATGCATCACTGAAAGCCGCTCGGTATTGCTGCAATTCTGATCCCGCAGCCAATTTGTTCCTGTTTGCAGAGGCAATGTTCGTTATGGAAGAGTTAGAAGCTGTACGTGTTGGTCAAGCGGCCTATGGTAAGGGAGTCTATGCGCGTCGACGCTTCAAGAAAGGTGCGGCAGTTGGAGAAGTGACTGGTGAAGTGATCGACACGGAGGGCTACGACTCCAACTACTGCATTGATCTGGGCGGTCCCCGTCGCTTGGAACCGGAGGCGCCGTTCCGTTTCATCAACCCCAGTTGCACGCCCAACTGTCGATTCACCTGGTACGAGCCGTTGAGCAAAAGCGATCCGCTCCCGAACACAGTCTGGGTTGAGGCACTGCGGGTCATCGAACCAGGCGAGGAACTCTCCATCGACTATTGCTGGCCGTCTGACGCCGCAATTCGCTGCGGCTGCCGCAGTCCACGCTGTCGAGGCTGGATCGTTGACCCGGCAGAACTACCGGCCCTGGCAGGGCGCTAGCAAAGATAGTCGTTGATCGCTTCGCGATCATAACGCGACCGCAGTAGCGACGTGCGACGACGTCACATCGTCAGTCGCTGGACGGCCGTGAGCGGCATGGCGTTAGCCGCCGGTTCTTCTAAGTGATTGACACCTGAGGCCGATGGCAAGCGCCAGTTCGCTCAAAATGCGGGTCCGCGCCTTCACGCCCGACCTAGCACTCCACCCCCGCTCTTTCCGGTCAGTGGACAGGACTCGTCTTGCTGATAGTCCCGTCTTGCGGCATTGCCCCACGAATTCATTTAAATCGCAAGTATTGTATCAGTAAATGCTTGTGATTAATGCATCGCTTTCCGGCGATGCCATTCGCAATCCCCCCCCTTGAATTAAAACAACTGTTTAATACACTTGATTGAAACGTCCGCTTTATTCGCTGGAGGCGCTCGGCCACCTCATGGATGCCTTACAAGAACAGACCCGGGACCGACTGCTGGAAGCTGCAGGAGAAATCTTCGCGGAATATGGTTTTCAAGCAGCCACCGTCCGGGATATCTGTCGGCGCGGTAAGGCCAATGTGGCGGCCGTGAACTACTACTTCGGCGACAAGCAGGCTTTGTACATCGCCGCGGTCGAGCGGGCACACTGCAGCGCGGCGGGCTTGATCAATGTGGTGTGGCCCAAAGGCTGGACGCCACAACAGAAACTCAGCGTCTTCGTCAGGCAATGGCTCGAGCAACAACTGGCCGAGAATTTGCCGAGCTGGCATATGCGATTGATGCTGCGCGAGATGTCTGATCCTACAGATGCCTGCGTCAAGCTGGTGGAAGCCTATATCCGTCCGATGGCTGAAACGTTACGTGGAGTCATCCGTGAGTTGACGCGCGAGGATCTGGCAGAACGACAAGGTAGGATGATCGGTTTCAGTATTGTCAGCCAGTGCCTGTTCTACAAAGTTCATCGTCCGATTGCCGAATTGCTGGTGGGGCGTGAGGAATATACTCACTTCAATTTGCCGGCAATTGCGGAACACATCACTCGATTCAGTCTGGCGGCGTTGGGGCAAGGTCCACCCGTCACTGCCACCACGAGCAATCTGGAACCGATGTCATGAACTGGGTGGCGTGGAAAATGTTGACCGGGGATCGCACGAAGTACCTCGGCATCGTGTTTGGTGTGGCGTTCGGGTCGGTGCTGATCGCGCATCAAACCTCCATTTTTGTCAGTCTGATGCGGCGTACGGTCAGTCAAATCATGGATGTGGCCGATGCCGATGTGTGGGTGATGAATGAGAATGTCCAAAGCGTCGATGAATTGCGCCCGATGCCCGATACGGAAGTCAGCGTGGTGCGTGGTGTCCCGGGAGTGGCGTGGGCAGTGGGGATGTACAAGGGGATGGTGACGGCGCGACAGCCGAATGGACTGCACCGCCAACTGATCTTGATGGGATTAGATGACAATACACTAGTCGGAGCGCCGCGTGAAATGCTCTCTGGCAGTCTGGCCGATTTGCGTCAGCCCGATGCCGTGATCATCGATAAGGCCGGTTATTCATACCTGTTTCCCGGCCAGCCATTTCGGCTGGGGTGCACGCTGGAAATGAATGACCGTCGGGCTGTGATCGTCGGAATGTGCCAGGCGTCGCCGCCGTTTCAAACCTTCCCAGTATTGTTCACCCGCTACACGGTGGCTCGGCAGTATGCGCCACCTGGCCGCAATTTCTTATCGTTTGTTCTCGTCAAGATGAAGCCGGGAACGGATCCCGCGCAATTGTGTCAGCAGATCGGTCAGCGGACCGGACGGCTGGCCTTGACGACACGGCAATTCGCCTGGATGACAGTGATGTATTACATCAAATCGACAGGAATTCCGATCAATTTTGGGATCACGATTGCTTTGGGATTCATCGTGGGAACGGCGATTGCCGGACAGACATTTTATCTCTTCACGATTGAGAACCTCAAGCAGTTCGGCAATCTCAAGGCGATGGGGGTTACGAACCGGCGCATCATTCAGATGATTCTCCTGCAGGCAATCGTCGTGGGGGGGCTGGGTTATGGGATTGGTATTGGTCTGTCGGCTGTGTTCTTCGAGTTGACCAAAGATGTGACCCATCTGGCAGGGTTTCAAATTCCCTGGCAGGTGGCGCTGCTGACGGCTGTCGCGGTATCAGTGATCGTGATGCTGGCCAGTATATTGAGTATTCGCCGCGTCCTGGTACTGGAACCGGCTGTCGTGTTCAGGTAAACATCATGAAACTTGTCAGGCCCTTAACTGAACCGAGCATCGCTGTCTCCTGTCGCGGGATCACCCGTGACTTCGGGGATGGAGAAACGCGTATCCGCGTGTTGCACGGTATCGATTTGGACATTCCGCTCGGTGAGATTTCGTTGCTGGTTGGCCCGAGTGGTTGCGGCAAGACGACGCTCATTTCGATTGTCTGTGGATTGCTGGAACCAACGGACGGCGACATCACGCTGTTCGGAGAGTCGCACGAAACTCTGCGGGGGACTCGGCTGGTCCAGTTTCGCGGCAAGAATATCGGATTCGTGTTCCAGCAGTATAACCTGCTGCCGGCGCTGACAGCCGCCGAAAATGCTGCCTTACCGCTCATTATCGCCGGCATGCCGCGTCGACGGGCGGTGGCGAAAGCTCGAGACATTCTGGAAACCGTCGGATTGGGGAATCGTGTTGATTCCAAGCCATCTCAATTGTCGGGCGGGCAGCAACAGCGGGTCGCGATTGCGCGGGCCCTGGTGCATGAACCGCGACTGCTGGTCTGTGATGAACCGACCGCTGCACTCGATGCGCAGTCAGGCCAGACGGTCATGGAGTTGCTGCGGCGAGTCGCGGTACATCCAGATCGAGCCGTCCTGGTAGTGACTCATGATAACCGCGTTTTCGAATACGGAGATCGGATCGTCTCCATGACGGATGGTCGCATCGAAAAGATTGAAACGCGTACTCAACGAATGGCCGCCATGTCAGCTCCAACCGCTGAGCCGCTCACTGTGAATCGTGTTTTCGGGAGTGCAAATCATGTTGCGTAACTGGTTCCTGCCGATGATTGCGTTGTCGATGCTGAGCGTCGCGGGTTACCACGTCACCCATAATGCCCAGGCGAAAGCACCTCTCGATCCGCCGGCGGCCCCGCCGCGCTCGCCGTTTGGCCTGACTGTAGCCGCGGTCGGGATCGCCGAGCCCCGCACGGAGGACATTTCAATCGGCACCCACGTCACGGGAGTTGTGCAGGAAGTCTTCGTCAAAGTGGGGGATAAGGTGGCTGCGGGCGCGCGTCTGTTTCGCATCGACGATCGACAAGTCAGCGCCGATCTGGCAGTTCGCGAAGCCATGCTGGCCACCGCCCGAGCTCAACTCAAGAAACTCGAACAATCACCCCGTCCGGAGGAATTGCCCGCCAGTGAGGCCGCAGTGCGAGAAGCGGAGGCCAGCATGATTCAACGGGAAGATCACTATCGGCGGCAACAAAAGATCTTCGATCGCGATTCGCGAGTCATCACGGCGGAGGAAATTGTCGCATCGAAACAGGGCTGGCTGATCGCGAAAGAGCAACATGCGAAGGCTGTGGCTGACGATCAGTTGCTGCGTGCGGGAACCTGGGAACCCGATCTCCTTGTGGCTCGGGCGACCGTCGCTCAGAATCAGGCGCAGGTCGATCAGATCCGGGTGGATCTCGATCGCCTGGCGGTTAAAGCACCGGTCTCCGGAGAGATCCTGCGGGTCAATGTGCGGCCGGGCGAATATGTTGGGCAACCGGCCGGTCAGACGTTGATTATCCTTGGTGATATGGAATGCGTGCACGTGCGAGCTGATATCGACGAAGTCGACATTCCTCGCTTACAGGTCGGCAACCGGGCGCGGGCCTTCGTCCGGGGAGCCTCAGACCGCCCCATCCCACTGGAATTCGTCCGAGTCGAACCCTATGTCCTGCCGAAGAAATCATTGACCGGGAACAGCAATGAGCGGGTCGACACCCGCGTCTTGCAGGTCATCTTCGCGATCGACCAGTCACAGCCTGACGTCTATATGGGGCAGCAGCTGGATGTCTTCGTTGATGCCAAGCCTGTGGCGAGTCCGCTGCCATCTGAGTCGCCCTCTGCCAGTCTTCAACGGGATACTGCAAGCAACCCCTGACGGGTTTTGTAGCAGCACTCGCCTGGCCGCGTTGTTGACGGTCCCGAAGTCTTGGCGACTTCGGCCATGACGATTTCGCCGCGCGAATATCGTTCAGGACATTGCCCCTCGGAGGTCCGGTGACGTTCGGCGGCCCCGAGCAACCCTTGCGGTTCGGCAGGAGCCTCACCCGCCCTCGAATCGGATCACGAAAAAGATCGAAAATCGGCTTCGTCGAGTGCTCCTCACCCAACTGTCTCACGACTTTTCGTCGTATCTCAAACTTGAGAGCAAAATTCCCGTAAGACGGAACGGCTTAAGTCTATAAAGGTTGAAACCGACCTTGCCCAGACCAAGGCGTTGTTCAGTCTGCCCTCTGAATGCAATACTTCCAAAGCACTGGTACAGGTCAGCACTGATGATGTCACTGTGCATTACACTGGGGTTTTCCCTGATATTCAAATGCCATCAATTACAAGTTGTACAGATTTAGGACAAGCGTGCGTGCGTGAACACATCGGGTTTGATGCATTTTATCAAAAACGGCCTGATCGGCACAGTTTCCTAAATTTTGCAATATATTTCGATGTTTCAGGGTTGACTGTAGCGTGGACAGAAACTTCAATACGTCTACATTAGCCCGTCACCAGTGAGATTCTGATCACGCAGGTTAAGAGCTAGTGGTTTCCCCCAATGGACGGGCCGGCCATCGGAGACCATTCTGCGAGAGTGGTCATGGGAATGAGTGAGAGCTGCCATCTGAGTCGGTAGGCGTGTAGGCCTCTGCCGGGTGCAGCAGAGGTGATGCTGAAGCCAGCGACGGAGTAATGCGATCATGGCCCCGTCGGGTCGTGTTCGCGAGAACAAGCAGGTTTGCGAGCGGGCAACAGCATCTTAGGCAATTCTTGGTTGGTGATCCGTATGGGTTGCCAGACAGGAGATTGCTCGCGATATATGAGGTAAATTGAGGTTGATTTGTGTCAACCCGGCCCCCCGTATTGGATGTCTTGGAGGATCTAGTAAGATGAAGCAAAAGCCAATTTTGACCCAGCGCCAGCAGGAAATCTTTGAATTCCTGAAAGAGAAGATTCTGAAGCGTGGGTACGGTCCCACGGTGCGAGAAATTGGGGCGCAATTTGGAATTCGTTCCCCCAATGGTGTCATGTGTCACTTGAAGGCTCTGGAACGCAAGGGTTTGATCTCTCGCGAAGCCCACATGTCACGTGCCATTCAATTGTCCGATCAACCGTTGTCACGTTCGTCTCTGGCCAGTGTTGGTCGCCTGAATGGTGCCAACCCGTTGGAAGTCCTGGACCGTGGCGACCAGTTGGACTTCGCTCCGCTGTTTGAAAACGAAGACAACTTCAGCGTGACCGCGACCGGTGAGACTCTCGCTGACGCTCACGTCACTGATGGCGACACCGTCGTTCTGAAGCGCACCAAGAGTGCTCAAGATGGCGACATCGTGTTGGCCCTGATCGATGGTTCGGACCCCGTGCTCCGCGTGTACTACAAAGAAGCACACCGCGTCCGGTTGGAAGCCAGCGGCAAGACCAAGCCGATCCTCTCGAACAGCGTCCAGGTTCTGGGCAAGGCTGTCGCCGTGATCCGCAAGTTCTAGTCGCCTGTTGGACGACCCTTTGCTCTGTCACCACCATGAGCAGACGGTTTACGAGAATCAGGCGGGCAATCTGTGATGGACCTCGCCAGGCAAGTCCTGGTCAATGTTTGATGTCGGCAGCCAGCAAACGGAAATACGCACCACAGAAGATGCCTGAATTAATAGAAGAACCCGGCTACTGCAAAGTAGCCGGGTTTTTTCGTGAGTGGTTTGCAGTAATTGTAGGGCGGGTCTCCAGGCCCGTCCGAGCCCGTAATTAGTTGCGTTACACGCATTTCACCCCTCGCGAGCTTCGCGGAGCGCCGACGTGCTTTTGAGGTAAATCGTCCGTCAAAAGAACGTCGTGATAAAAGGCACCCTGGCGCTTCGCGAAGTTCGTAAGACGCTTTTAATTTGCGATGTCGATCGTGACGGGCTCGGACGGGCCTGGAGACCCGTCCTACGTGACTTGCTTCAACTCGCGGCGGCGGAATTCGTATTCTGATTCAGCTTGTTGTAGAGCGTCTTCAGGGAAATCCCCAGTTCCTGGGCGACCTTGGGTTTGTCTCCCTGGTGCTTTTCCAGGCATTGGTGAATCACGTCCATTTCGATTTCGCGTAACGTCTTCGCGCCATCGATCCGGGTAAAACTTCCGGTGCTGCTCTTAGCCGATTTGCGATTGCGGCCGACGATGCTGGCCGGCAGATCGTCCACGGTCAATGGCTTGCCGGCTGCCATAATGACCGCGTGCTCCAACGCATTGGCCAGCTCGCGAACGTTGCCGCTCCAATGATGAGTCTTCAGCAGCTCGATGACTTCCGGGGTGAGGAAATCCTCGGAAATGGTGCGTCGTTTCAAGTGCCGGGCAATCAGCGCCGTGGCGAGTTCCGGGATATCTTCTTATCGCTCGCGCATCGCCGGCAGGTGGATCTCAAACGTGATGACGCGGAAGAACAAGTATTCGCGGAACTTGCCATCTTCGACCATTTACTGCATGTCCCGA